>JBLHON010000001.1:0-39351 GCA_047621865.1 Crocinitomicaceae bacterium
GATAGCGTTTTTGCTGCAATTGTAGATGGAAATATTACCGCATTTAGTGATACAACTATATGTCCAGGAGAAACTGCTACATTATCTGTCATTGGTGGTGTTAGCTACACTTGGTCGCCCTCTAATACATTGAACACTCCCATTGGCTCACCAGTATATGCAACACCTGCGGCACCAACTCTTTATGTAGTTAATGGAATCGATGAGTATGGATGTCCGCATCAAGATTCAGTATTCGTAGACTTATTTCCAGCTGCATTCATTCAAACTGTGCCAGATATTCATGCTTTCTATGGAGATGCCGTTCAACTTGGTGCAACAAGTTCAACAAATGGTACTTTCATTTGGTCACCTGCTGAGTATTTAAGCTGTGTAGCCTGCACTGGTCCAATTGCACAGCCAGATCAAAATTATGTATATACAGTCACGTACGTAGATGACAATGGATGTTCTGCGAGTGACCATGTGAATATTTATTACGATCCAATTCTGTACATTCCAAATACATTTACGCCGAATAATGACCACGATGGACTTAATGCTTTCTTCAAGGCTGAAGGAGGAAATATTGCTGAGTTCAAAATGGACATCTACAATCGCTGGGGTGAACTTATTTTCACGGCAAATTCATTGGATGAATCATGGGATGGAACTTATAATGGCGCAGAATGTCAAGATGGAACGTACACCTGGAAAGTCGTTCTGAAAGATTTTGTAAATATCAATCATGTCCATGTTGGACATGTCAATATCATTCGATAATCATAGATGGCGCTAAATAAAGCGTTCGTCAACTTCCATTACATGTGAACAATTGTCACATGTTCGAAGTTCTTCTGAAGCATAAAAATCCTTGAATCGCGACAAGAAATCGTGAACTATATCTTCTAATGGGAATCTGAATTCGTGCAGCTGGTGGTTGCATTCATCGCAGAACCAGAGTAAACCATCCATCATATCAGTGCCCTTTCGCACACGTTCAATCACAAGTCCAACTGTATTCTCTCCACGCATAGGAGAGTGCGGGATCTTTCCTGGAAGTAAGAAAATATCACCTTCCTTGATGTGAATATCCTTTGCTTTGCCATCTTCTTGAATCCGGACCATGATATCACCCTCCAATTGATAGAACAATTCCTCGCTCTCATTGTAGTGATAATCTTTCCGTGCATTTGGCCCACCAACAATCATTACAATGAAATCTCCTGCCTCAACATAAAGGTTCTTGTTTCCTACTGGTGGTTTTAGAAGATCACGATTGTCTTCGATCCACTTATTAAGATTAAAAGGTGCCATCATAACGTGCGATTTAAAGTGCTGGAGTAAAGGTAAAAAAAGATTGATTAATTTAAGTCGTAGATTTGATGAGTTCAGTATTGACGAACTCCTTCGCTCAACCTTATCCTACCAGCCGTCCCATGATTCACTCAATCACATTGATGCGAACAGTATAACTGTGCTTAAGTTCCCCTCGGAAATACTCTTGAATGAGCACATCACTTACTCCAACTGAAGTGGCATTATAGATATAATATCTCGTGGCTGCATCACCTCCAGACATTTCAGATTTCTTCAAATCATCATATTCAAAAATCTTTTCTTCAAGAGCGAGAACTGAATTGTCTTCAGAGGCTACTGAGACCTGGTTCCCAACAGATGTGTGAACATGTCCACCATAATAGAGTTTCTGACCAACTTTAACGGTCATTTCTGACATGAATGGTATAATGCTCACCATATCTTTAGATGGCTTGAATTTTCCTTGAGCATTGCTCGAATTTGAAAAACTAAATACACTTGCTGCAATAAGAATAAACAATTTCATAGGCTTTGTTTTTACTTGTTAGAATGCAGTACAGTTACCCGTGAATTACGGATTGGAAATTCTCATTTTTAACGGAAAGTTAACGTATTATGGATTGAAGAAGGCTACAAAACCCGTGCAATCTCACTTTTCAATGGGATATTCAATGCATCCAAACTTCCATTTCGCGCCTTCTCTACAAATTCCAATTTCACGTCTGGTCTGAATAGCAAACAGTGAGTTGAACCACCAAAATGGAACATGCCCAATTGCTCGCCTTTTTTGACCTGTTGCCCAACTTCAACGGTTACTTGACACGAAGAAACTTCGGCCATCCCAATTGCCATAAAGCACATTAGACCAATTTTGGGATTGTCAGCCTCGATGAAAATGATCGCTCTAGTGGCAACAGCAGTAAGGAAAGCCTGTGAATCATTTGGTGCAGAATCGTCTGCGCCGGCAGGGTTTTTAAATCCTTGATATAGGTTTTCGAGGTAATAGCTGCCATTGATAATCGTGGCTTTTTTGATCGTGCCAGCAACAGGACTATGCCATCTATGATAACTCAAAGCACTTAAGAAAGCCTGATAAACAGTTCCACCAGCAAATTGTGGAGCATAAGAGTCCCAAGACAGCATATTATTCAATGAATAAGGCTGTTTCTTGAGCCAGAATTGAGCAGTTTCTTGCACATTCTCAACTACTTGAAGAGGTCCAGATTCGCACGCATTTACAATTATATCATCATCATCAGGGCTGGCTACAGGGCGAACACCAGCAACGAATTCACGCGTGAAGAAATCATCCCACGATTTGTAGCCATAGTATTCATCACTAGGATCACAGACGAAAAAGTCCTGAAATTGTTTTTCTTGACAGGCCTTTGGATCATCTTGTCCTTGACATGCCACGGAAACCATCTCATTCAATGCCGTCTCGCTCAACCATGGAATAACCTTTGGTGTTGCACTTGGGTCGCCTTCAACCAGCACATAGCGGGATGCTTCTGTTTGAAGAAATTTAGACCAATGCCGCAAAATCGTCTTGAATTGCTGATTCACTAGTGTATTTGAAAAAACAGTGTAGCCAGAAGCAGTTCCCATTGGCCAATCGAGAAGAGCGTTAATTGGGAAGCCAATTAATCCACAAGGATCCTCGATGCCTTTATTTTCACATTCAATATATTCTGGCGCCTGAACCATAATCTCATTGAGTAATTGCAGAAAATGATCAAAATCACGCACTTCTGGTTCGCCAGTTGGAGAGAGTTTTTTCCGACTCAAGGCTTCTTGAAACATGGCATACACGGATACATTCAGAGCGAGATCTGCCTGAACCATAGCCTTGAAATTTCGAATAGGCTCAATAAGCTCACGTGGATTCTTCTCAACTTTCAGGATCAAATTATGGATCCATCCATTTGTATGCATTGGATTTGTTGGGAGCCAACCTCCCGTGCGTTTTTCCTTTGTCGACATAGTGAATCAGTTAATAGGGTTCAAAAACCTTACAGTAAACTTTAGTGTTTCGATCAAGGATCGACGGATGAAATTCTACAGTTAGGTGTTTTATTGTGATGGAAAGATACATAATTCAAAACGAAATCTTGATAAAAAGTGCGGAAAATACTACCCTTTGCCGTTTTTTGAATTTCGCTCGAAAAAAAATGAACATTTTGGAGGAATTGTGTCGAATTTCTTCGTTTTAATGCTTCTGGTCTCTTTCGTTAATCCCACTGAAATTAAACGTCAAGAGGGAAAGTTTCTGATTGTTTTTGTGAACCTAAATGTGACTCGATCCCAAGTTGTTGCGGGTTTGTAATAGTGTTGGTAATGAAAATCATCCAAGTCTGGAAGGCGTATTTAAGAAGTTCATTCCTTCTCGTAAAAAAAGACATTGCTCGAGTTCCAGAAGGTTGCACCACCTGGTTGATGATATAAATCAATGAAAATGAGGTATTTACCATCGTAAGAATGAGCGCCCTGAATCAAGTCCACCTGAGTTGAGCTTTCTACACGGATTTCCTGAGGATGATAGACCAAGAATTGCGTGCGGCTTTCCGCATCTAGAGGATTGATGGATTCACGAGTTACTTGAATACTTCGCGATTCATAGTTGTGTTTCCCCCCAAAATCAATAGGACGATCGTAAGAAGAGGCAGTGTTAATCGAAAGTCTGAATTTACACGAATAGGTTCCACTTGTATCAACCAGTGTATCCAATCTAAGTTTACTGATTTCTCCAACAAGCTCAATTAATTCTTTCATTTCAACACGACTAGTGTAAAGCTCGTTCGTATCGATAATCATTGACTTGTCATCGTTCAATTTTGGAAGAAGGTCCCAGATAGGGTTGCTGAAATGAATGCTGTCCGTTTCAATAGACTTGATTGAATCTTCTTCTACTTGCGCGTTCAATCCCTTTGAAAGAAGCAGAATTGCAAGAACGAGATAGCTTTTTACCATGCTAATTGATACACTCAATAGCTTTTGAGGTTCACTTTCAGCGAAAGAAAGTTTCAACATAAAAAAAGGCCGTCCCAATGAGACGACCTTTCAAACTATTCGTTGATCCTAGTTGTGAACAACTCGGAACGTTTTCTGTGCATTGTCATTGTACACCTTGATGATGTAAAGGCCTGTTTCCATTCCTTCGAAATCAATCTCAGTAGTTTCAAATCCATCAACAGCTGAATCTTTCGATGAGATTACTTTTCCTTTCACGTCAGTTACTTCATAATTGAAGACTTCAGTTGATCCAAAGTTTGAAATGTAAACGATTCCTGATGTTGGATTTGGGAATACACTCATCCCAGCAAAACTCAATTCGTTAATTGCTAAGAAATCACATGTTCCAACAGTTACAACAATGTTTGCTGTATCAGCAGGACAAACTCCATTCGAGGCAACATACGTATATGTTGAAACTCCAGAGCTTGTTCCAGATGTGATTGATGGACTTGGTAAAGCAGTGCTTGAAGGATCGTACCATGTACCTCCTAAATCAACTGTTCCACTCAAAGCACTTAATAAGTTCAATGGCTCATTTTGACATACTGTCAATGCTCCATCTGCTCCAGCACTTGAAGGTGCATAAATTTGAACTTGCTGATCAACACTATCGACCGCGCAACCTTCAACTACATTGTATTGGAAGTCATATACCTGGTATGCTAATCCTGCAGAAGCAAATAATGGATCTGCAAATCCTGCTGTAGGAATCGACTCAGACCAGATTCCGCCTGCATCATTACCACCAATTCCGTTGAATAAGTCAACGACATCACCAGAACATGCATCAATTAATCCAGTAGTTGTACCAGCTTCAATATCAATTTCAGTTAATGAAAGTGAGTAGACACCAGTCGTAGTTGTACTCCATGAATCGTGCATTAAGTAATAAGTATTCCCTGGCGTTAATCCACAGATACTTAAATAAGGTGCAGCTGAAGTAAAGTCAACTGCATCGTCATTTGCACCCACTAATGAATAGACGCTAAAGTCAGAACAATCAACTGTAGAGTAGATTGCTACTTGACCGTCAAACCCAACGTCTTTTCCTGAAATCCAAATATTTCCAGATGGAGGAGCGTCGAATGTAAACCAAGTTGTGAAATCAATATTAGAGTCTCCCCATCCATCAACTTCGTTGAATCCTGTAACAGGAGGAGTAGCTGCTGCCTCACCAACTTCAGTTGTTGCACCTGTGTTATCAAACGCATAAGCTACGCCATCTACAGGAAGAGCCTGAGGTGAACAAGCTGCATCGTTATCTAGTGGCATTGTGAACGTGATTGGTCCAACGAAATTGGATGAATCACCACCGCACAAAGCTTGAACGTACACTTCATACACTCCACCTGACATGAACGTCACATCTGCTGTTGTATCTGTGTAGTTATTATCTGCATTCACAAATGTTCCAGTTCCAGGAGCGAATCCAAGTGGACCATATTGTAGATCAAACCCAGTTGATGGGTAACCTGGAGTTGCTGACCAAGACCAGTTTGTAAATAATGAATCTGTTGCAGTTGCTGTTGTGATTCCAGTTACATCTGAACAGTTTGGCAAAGTTGTAAATGTTGCAAACAAACCTCCAGTACTTTGAAGGATCAATGGATTACAATCTGCAAAAATGTAGATGTCGTAATCAGTAATTGCAGTCAATCCAGGGATTATAGCAACAGTTGATGTAAACGTTAAAGATGTTCCAGAAACTGCTGGATCAAATCCTGGAGGACCATATATTACAGTCCAATTCGTTTCACCTGCTAAACCTGCACTCCACGTAATTCCAGCTTCGTCATTATCAACATAAGTAAGAATGAAGTCTGTAGGATTAGGACAATCAGTGTAGAAGTAGTGAATACAAGAATTATTCTCCAAGAATGTAGGATCATTGAACGAAACATCAATATCTTGATTTGGACCAGCAGCACCAATTGTAGCACCTGCACCATTGTTCCCGAAGTTACCAACTGCAAATTCAGTGTCTGCATAAAGTGAATAAATCTCACCTGTAGCCTCATCAATGATGATTTGATAGGTGATCACGTCTAAAGGTGTTCCTCCAGGCCACATACTTTGGTTGTTCCACTGTACGATGAATTGTTGGTTTGGTGCTGTTCCAATTGTTTCATAGAATACACCACCATTATCAGTGATAACATCATCCCAGAATCCATAGATACCATCTGCTGCTCCAGTTACGGCGGCATTTCCAAATCCTAAGATTCCAGTTAATGTTCCTAAGATGATTCCACCATTCTCTCCAATTGTAACATCATTTACAATTGTTCCTTGATAGAGTAACGAGAAAGGAAGTGACAATCCAAGAACTGCATCATCTATTAAATTTGCGTTTGTTCCTGTTACAGAGATGTCTGTAAACCCAGGTCCACAATCTACATTCCAATCCATATAGATTCCTTGATCGTATGTATTGAATGTGACTGGTCCTACATACGTAGAAGTATCTCCAGGCCCGCAAACTGCGCGTAAATAGAGTTCGTAGAAAGTATCAGGTGTTAATCCTGTGATTGTTTCAGGATTAAGGTTAGTTAATATACTTGTTCCGGTTCCAGGTGTAAAACCAGGAGCACCATATTCAAGTTCCCACTGAGTCTCTGCAAATCCAATTGTCCAAGCGAAAGTTGCCGTTGTAGGATCTGACGCCGTCACCATTAATGCACTTGGTGCTGGACATGTTGGTGCTTCAATGATGTTGATATCATCCAAGCAAATATCTCCTTCGAAAAGTCCATTTGCAACAGCTCTGAAACGAATTCGAACTGTTTGACCAGCATATGCTCCAAGAGCCGTTTCGCTCAAAAGCCATGCATCTGCCTGTGTTAATTGTTGAGCTCCTGTGAATGCTGTTACTGGATTCCAAGTAGCACCGAAATCATTAGATATTTCAACATTTAGCGTTCCTATTTGGTTACCAAACATATGATAGCTGAATTGAAGCAATGGTACAGAAAGACCTGAAAGATCGAGATCTGGCGTTACTAATATTGCTTCATCTCCAACATTTGCACTTGAAGCTTCAGTATAGAAGTAGTTCGTTCCGCTATTTGCGACATTAGCACCAGTGCCAAATGAAGGTGTTGTTCCTATTCCAGTAATGTCCCAATCGTAGTTTGCAGTTGCTGATGCATTCCAACAATTTGAAGTTGTTAAAAGAGTTGTTGGCGTATGTCCATCAACGTTATCTGACCAAGGAGTTGCTGCTACTGTACATGAAGTCAAGAATTGAAATGGTCCCGTCCATAGACTCTGTGACCCTCCACAATCTGCACGTACATAATACTCATAAGAAGTTGATCCAGATAAACCTGTAATTGGTGTAGGGTTAAGAAGTGATCCAGAGATTGTTGGTATTCCCGTTGGAATAAATCCTGTAGGACCATACTCAATGTCCCACTGTGTAGCAGTTCCATTTTCCGTCCAACCAAAATCTGCAGTTGTTGCCGTAATAGAAGTTGCTGCAAGTGCTGATGGTGATGGGCATGTTACGTCAATAACGTTAATGTCATCAAAAGCAACCCCTTCGAATGTAATTGATCCATCAGAACCAAAAGCGAAACGCAATAGTACAGAAGATTGACCGCCTAAACCATTAAGAAGGTGACTGGCACTGACCCAGCCTCCAGTTCCACTAGCCCCTGATCCAGTCCAGCCAGTTTGCTGTCCACCAGGTGCTCCAAGAATCGTTCCGTCGTTATACCAGTTTACTGGATCGCCAAGAGCGCCAACGTTTTGCCAAGAGGTTCCACCATCAATAGATGATTGAAGAACCATTCCATCCCAACTGAATTCAGCATCGATCCAGATACTTACTTGAATTCCAGGGCTTGTTAGGGCCGTAAAATCAAATACGGGACTTTGAACAGATCCAGTTTCACCGTTATTATAGAGTCCAGTAAGATTTGTTACATAAGCCTGTGTTCCACTCGCAGCACTATTGATTACTGCTCCAGCTGGAGTTCCCAATGCCCAGGTTCCCCCTGGATTGATTGTCCATCCTCCTGCACCACTTTCGAAATCTTCGAAGTAGGGATAGACTGTGATTTGAGCGTTTGCTTGCCATTGAATTAGTAGAACTAATGTAACAAGACTAAGAAGTCGTCTTTTCATATAGGTTAATCTTTTATTAAAAGTCCATCAAAATTACGACATAATAAATTGCGATCCCAACAAAGTTGTTCACAGTCCAGTTATAAGTGCTAAATCGGTATTTTCGAGGGTTGTGCTCGTTGAAAATTTCTTCAATTGCTAGTCTCATTTGAATCATTATCTTCGTTCAAAATTTTGAAGAATGGAGTTGAAAGGGAAACATGCACTCGTTTGTGGAAGTACACAAGGAATAGGATTCGCAACTGCTAAATTGATGGCAGAACGAGGAGCATCGATTACGCTAGTTGCCAGGAATGAGGAAAAACTAATCTCAGCAATGGGCGAATTGGCTTCGTCTGAGGGTCAGTCTCACGGAATTCTTGTAGCTGATTTTTCAAAGCCAGATGGTCTAAAACAGGCAATTGATGGCTATGTAGCTGCAGGAAACCGACCTAATATATTGGTTAACAACACGGGTGGACCAAAAGGTGGGCCAATAATTAAGGCAGATGTTTCTGAATTCTTATCTGCATTTAATCAACATTTGATCTGCAGTCATATCTTGGTTCAGGCTCTCTACCCAATGATGGCAGAAGATGGTTTTGGAAGAATCGTTAATGTGATTTCAACAAGCGTAAAGCAGCCCTTGAATAATTTGGGTGTTTCCAATACAATTCGTGGAGCTGTTGCCAATTGGAGCAAGACACTGTCAAATGAATTAGGTCAATTTAATATTACAGTGAATAATGTACTTCCGGGGGCGACCAATACCGGTAGATTAAATAGTATTGCTGAAACAAAAGCGAGTAAATCAGAGCAAACTGTTGATGAGGTACTGAGCGACATGGCGAAACTTTCTCCTATGCAACGAATTGCTGAGCCAGAAGAGGTTGCTGAAGCAATTGCATTTCTTGCCTCAGATCGCGCATCCTATATTAATGGAATCAACGTCCCAGTTGATGGTGGTAGAACGAAATCACTTTAGGGCACTCAGCACTAAATAAAGATTGGGAAATTCTCGAAATTCGTATAGAAGTCTCGTGTGATTAACGAAGCACGTTTACGTGACCTGGGATCATTTTTTTTCTTCCTGAATTTGTCAGGAATTCAATCTTATAGGTGTACGTTCCATCCTGCGATATGTTCCCATTATAGGTGCCGTCCCAGACAAAGTCAAGCTCATTAGAAGAGAATACAATTTGTCCCCAGCGATTGAAAATTGCAATACTGAGTTCTTGAATTCCAACTGTGCTTGCTCTGAAATCATTATTGAAACGATTACCGTCTGGTGTGAAGGTGTTTGGAACATAGATGTACCATTCCTCTTCAATATCAATTGGTTTCGAAATCGTATCAGTACATCCTTTATCATCTGTAGCAATCAATGTCACAACATAATATCCAGGATCAGAATAGGTGTTACTTGGGTGCACGAATGTCGATGAATTAAAGTCACCAAAATCCCACTCGTAAGTCGCTCCATTAATCGTTAAATTTTGAAACTGAATTGGAAGATTGTTGAATATCGTTTCACTCGTGATCGTGAAGTTCGCAATCGGATGAATCACAGTAACATTAGTTGTACCTTCAACAGTAAATGTCTGACATTCATCTGAAACAAGCACCCTGTAAGTCGTCACACCATCGTTTGCTGGATGTACCCAAACAAATTGAGTTGTTTCAGCACTGTGTGGCCACAGGTAGAAATAATTCCCGAATCCTCCACTTGCCGTTACACCAATCAAGACTGAATCGCCCGGGCAGATTTCAACATCTGGTGTCATTTCCAATGTCAAAGGTGGACTAGTAATCGTATAAACAATAGTCTCTGTTGCTGTATTCCCACAATTATCTGTTACCGTGATCGTATAGGTTGTAGATGTTGACGGGAGAACATCAATTGTCGAGTCTGTACCTAGATCGGGCTCGAAGTTTGAGGACCATTGATACGTGTAATTTCCTGAACCACCAACTGGATTTGCTTCCAAGGTAGCTGCAACGAAAGGACAGATTTCTGTAATGTCAGCTGTCTCGTTCAATGTTAATGGTGGCAAAACGGGTACAATAATGTCTATGTCATCAATTGCTGTTTCGCCGAGACAATCATCCGTAACTTGCACTGAATAGTTTGTTGTACCAAGTGGCGTTACTGTAATTGTTGGAGTTGTTGCTCCCGTACTCCATAAGAATGTATATGGCGGCGATCCTCCTGAAGGAGTTGCAGTAAGTGTAATTGTTTCACCAGGGCAATTTATTTGACCCCCCGTAATTTCTACTTCAACTGGTTGAACATCTTCAATATAAATTGTCAATTCAAGTGGGTTTGAATTTCCACATGGATCGAGGATAGGTAAGGTGATAATCACTGATTCTTGACCTTCCACAATTCCATCTTGAAGTGCATCAAAAGAGAATGTAACGATTTGAACTCCCGCTGGGAATGTCACTGAATTTGGAATATTTGTATAATCTGTTCCTTCAATTGCCGTTCCACCAAGAATGATTGGAATCGTCATTGGAGTAGCTAAGTTGTTCGTTCCGCGTTCTAGTGTTACTGTGGTAGAAACACATCCCTCAGCCATAATGTTTGGATCATTGAAGACATTTTGCGTCATCTGATGTGACATCTCAACTGGCGTTTTGGACGACAAGCTATTTGCTTCTAGGAAAATCCCTGAATCATAAAAAGGATCACCAGCATCAGCAATTGCGATAATTAAATGATAGGTCTCACCACACTGAACTTCAGATTCTGCAGTGAGTACTCTTGTAAATCCGTCGTATTGAATATAATTAGGTGATCCATTTTGTGGCGCCGTGCTTCCATCTCCATTGTTTACGAAAAAGCCAGGATTTGATCCAGCATTTACGTTATCAATCGAAACCGTTTGTCCACTTGGTAATTTTGCAATATTCTGCATCCCAGAAATCCCTGGGCCAGAAATAAAGAAGGCAAAGACATCGTTAAATCCTGCGTTGACATATTCTGGGTATTCTTCAGAGCCAAATACATAATTGAAGCTCACACTATCAGAGTAAGGAACAAAATCAAATTCGAGAATAGCCGCGTTAAAAGTTCCTGAAGTACCAACAATATTTGTTAGAAGACTAAAACCAGGTCGTCCATTATCCATTCCTGCATTGGCTGAATTATTTGGTCCATGAGGACCTGCACCTCCTTGATTAAGGACAGTTCCAGTTGTCATAACCACACCAGAGGCAAGTCCTACGTTACAATTTGTTCCGTCAAATGAACCAATTGCGGTGGGTGCACCATTGTATGAAATGTTGGAGACCGTTACGCCAGAACCGAGTAAAACATTTTGAACCAATGCATCAGGAGCTTGTACACTCGTCACCAAGCCTTGTCCTATGGAAATCCATGGAAGCAAAAGCAATGATATGGTCGTTAGTAATCTCATTCTATAGTACAAAGACGTAAAAATAATTAAAACGTTTGCCCAAACCGATACAAATTTTAAGCCAACATTCCATATTATAGTTTGTTAACGAATGAAATCACAATTTATTTGCTGGAATCCTATTAAATCGTGAGTTTTGCACCAGCATGAACTGGTTCCGTAAAATAAGCAATAGACTTCGTACTACCATAAAGTATTCTGCTTCAAATCCTAAAAACTTTGAAGAGGTTTGGAGTTTTCAGAGCAATACAATTCGTCTGATTAGTTTAATCGTAATTATTTTCATTGTTATAGGTGGACTTTCTGTGTATCTATTTTCGGGCCCTCTTTCAGGTCTAGTGGGCGATACCTCAATAAAACGCTCGCAACTCGAAGATCAAAAAATTCTCATAGAGGAGTTGAATTCGAAGGTTGAATACCAAGAGAAATACATCGAAAATATTCGAATGATATTATCTGGAGAAGTTCCTGTGAACATAGAAAATGACTCTATCATTGAAATGCACGAAGTTGATCTGGATAAATTAAAAACACACATCACGAAACCAGAATCCAAACTTTCTAAGGAAGTTAGAAATGATCTTAGCACGCCAGCAGGAAACAAAGATGTCAGTTTGACCTATTTTGGCAGTCCAATTACCGGGGTTATTAGCCAAAAGTTTAATGCAAAGGTTCATCCGGGAATTGACGTTGTTTCCGCAAAAGACACACCTGTTAAAGCATGCCTTGGAGGAACTGTACTCTATTCAGGTTATACGAGAAAGGATGGATACATTCTCATTATTGGACATGCTGGCGAGTTCGTCTCTGTCTACAAGCACAACAAGACTGTATTAAAGAAACTGGGGAGTAAAGTACAGCTTGGAGATCCAATTGCGATTATAGGGAATACGGGAGAAAACACAGATGGCCCGCATCTTCATTTCGAATTATGGTACAATCAAACGCCTGTTAATCCATCTGACTACATCAAGTTTACTCGTTAACTCCCTGCAAGGAAGAGAGGCGATAATAGAATGCTTTGAGTTCCATAAGCTCTGTATGAGTTCCAGTTTCGATAATCTCACCTTTTGATAATACAATGATCGTATCTGCATTTCGAATGGTGCTCAAACGATGGGCTATCACCAAACTCGTTCGATCCTTCATTAAATTATCAAGTGCTCCTTGAACCAAATGTTCAGATTCTGTGTCGAGTGCAGATGTGGCTTCATCCAGAATTAGAATTGGAGGGTTTTTTAATACTGCTCGGGCAATACTCATTCGTTGACGCTGTCCACCAGAAAGTTTATTTCCTCGCTCACCAATGTTGGTATCATACCCATTTTCAAGATTCATGATGAACTCATGGGCATTCGCAATTTTTGCAGCTTGAATGATTGATTCTTTCGAAGACTCTAACATTCCAAATGCGATATTCTCATTCACTGTCGCATTAAACAGGATCGATTCTTGTGATACAATTCCTATTTGCTGACGAAGATTATCTGCTGCTGTTTGCTTGATGTCTACACCATCATAGGTTATTGAACCTTCTTGAACGTCATAAAAGCGGGGCAAAAGATCGGCAATTGTCGATTTTCCACTGCCAGACTCTCCAACTAGAGCAATCGTTTTTCCAACAGGAATCTTGAAAGAAATATTCTTTAGGACATTTTCCTCTTGATACCGAAATGTTACGTTGTTGAATGCGACTTCCTTGGCGAGATCCGTTAAAAGTGTAGGATTTTCAACGTCGTGAATTTTCTCATCAGTATTCAAAATATCATTGATTCGATCTTGCGATGCTTTCGCTTTATTCATGTTTGCCATCGACTGTGCAATCCCTTGTATTGGACGAAGTAGTTGAGAAAATACAATTATAAAGGCTACGAAATGAGAACCATCAAATCCGGTTGAGTTCGTTGAATCGAGAATCAGAGAGCCACCATACCAAACGATACTGAGCATCACGATAGCACCGACTGTTTCGTTCAATGGCGATGAAAGGTCGCGCTTACGAAATGCCTTCGTGATGAGTTTTTGATGCTTGAGATTTTCGTGCTTGAAAGAATCGGTGACCTGTTTTGAGGCATTAAACGCTTTAATGATTCGAATTCCACTGAGTGTTTCTTCGATAATCGAGATCACTAATCCCATTTGCTCCTGACCTTGTTTGGCCGTTCTTTTAAGACTCTTCCCGATAACTGAAATAATGAGTGCGGTAAGCGGCAGAAGAATAATCGAGAAGAGTGTGAGTTCTGGACTCCAGTGAATTAGCAATGCGAGATGTATCGCTATTGAAAGTGGCTCCCTGAAAACGAGTTCGAGCATAGAAACTACGGCATTCTCGATCTCACCGACATCCCCTTGCATCCGCGACATCAAATCTCCTTTGCGTTCATCTGTATAATAGGATAATGGTAATCTGAGTGACTTTACATAAAGAGCATCCCTCAAATCTCGCACCACCGACATTCGCAATTGCGACTGAAACCAGATGGCTCCATAGCGCGAAATGTTCTTCAGAAAGAAGGTAATAGCAACGGAAAAGCACACGAATAATAGTGCGCCCATTGGATCAGAATTAGACATTTCCTGCATCGTGTACTCGAAACTTTCGCCACAATATTTGATGAACCCAGAAAAACCTCCGTTGTAAATAGGCTCTATCAATACTTCTGCCGTATCGTCTTTAACGAATATAATTTGAAGAAATGGTACGAATAAGGCAAACGTTAGAAGATTAAAGATTACATACAAGATATTACAGACAATCGTAATGATTGCTAATGCCCTGTACTTAAAAGTGTATCTAAAAATTTCGCGAATTCCCTTCATAGAGCCTACAAAGATAAGTTTTGTTTTCCGTAGAAACATAACCTGGGAATCAAATCCGTATTTTTGCACCATGAGTTCGATTAGACAGAGCAGAGTAGAGGAAGTAGTTCGTGAAGAATTATCGGTTTTTTTTCAGCGCCACGCACGTGATATTTGTTTGGGAGCAATGGTAACTGTGACAGTAGTTCGCGTAACACCAGACTTGTCTAGTGCGCGGGTTTACATGAGTGTTTTCGCTGGGCCAGACAAGAAGGAAGTGTTGCATAATATTCAAGTAAATTCGTCGAAAATCCGCAGAGAAGTGGGTAAAAGACTAAAGAATATGAAGAAAATCCCAGAGCTATCATTTCATATTGATGATTCTCTGGATTATGCGAATGAAATTGATGCACTTCTAAAAAAGTAATTATAAATGATCGCTTGTCACTTCGAGTGTTCTGCTTTTGCAGAATGTATCGAGAAGGACAATTTTTCAATAATCCAAGCGCCTTCGTCGAAGCTTCAGCGAAGGAGCATAATCCAATAATCCAATCAGACTATTAACGTTCCATTTTACATAGCACGTCGTTACCTTTCCTCAAAGCGGAAGAAGAATGTAATTAACTGGATTACGCGAATTTCTGTGATCGGAATTGCCTCAATTACTGCTGCACTTATCATTCTATTATCTGCCTTTAACGGGATAGAAAAGATGATTGAGGACCTATATTCAGAATACGATACAGACATCACAATTCGTGCGAAAAACATAAAAACATTTAACGAAGAGCGTGTTGATTTTAAGAAATTACAGGCAATAAAAGGTGTTGTAGATTACTCAAGAGCAGTAGAAGAAGTCGTAATTCTTAAGCATGAGAATAAATGGGTGAACACCAAGTTGGTGGGTGTGGACGAAAGTTTTCTAAAGATGACGAATATGAGTAATCATATGGTGCAACGTGGGGGAGAAGCAGTGCTTCAGAAGGACACATTAGATTTCGGAATTATTGGCGCTACACTCTTGGATAAACTTGGGGGTTATCTGCCCGAGAATGTTGGTTATGAAACGGTCGTCTGCTATGTGCCAAAACGGAAGATTAAGGTTGGTTTTGGACAAAATCCATTTAGAACTCAATCAATTCGTATTGCAGGTAAAATGAATTACAATCGAGAAGTGAATGTCGAGAACTTCATTATCCCTCTCGCACTTTCTCAAGAAATGATGGGCTATAAAGGTCAGATTTCAGCGATTTATATTGACGTGAATGAGTCCTATGATAACGAGGATGTAAAAACGGAAATTCAAGCTCAGCTGGGTGATGATTTTGAAGTGAAGACAAACTTTGAGAAAAACGAACTGATTTATAAAACAAGTCGAACAGAGAAATTAATCGTTCTCTTTATTCTTCTTTTCATCTTCATTCTTGCTGCCTTCAATTTAGTTGCATCATTAACCATGCTCTTTGTCGAAAAACTGGCAAACATTAAGACGATGCAAAGTTATGGGGCGAATAAGCAGTTTATCTTTAAAATATTTTTCCTCGAAGGAATGCTTATTGCTGGCAAAGGAATTTTATTCGGAACATTGATTGGCTATGTTATTTGTTTCGCCCAGATTCAATTAGAGTTATTGACGATGCCCAATTCTGGTGGTGAACCCTTCCCAATTACAATTTCATGGATGGATGGTCTGCTAATTATCTCGCTCGTTTCAATACTCAGTATTCTCTTTAGCTATTTCCCTGTGAAGTACCTCATTTACAAGAATGTTTCCGACAAACTTAAGTAGAATCCATTTTCAGTCCGCGCAATTACAACACCCAAATTCATAGATTGAATTATCTTCACATTTCAAAATCGAGAAATCACGCAAGATGTTGAATTCAGATCAGGGCCAATCGAATAAGCGTTTTGAGCGAATACTAGTTATTTCGCTGTTCATCTTACTTTGGGCCTATCTGATCATTCGAGCATTTACAGTTTTCTTTGTCCACGATGAAATTGTAACGAAATGGAGTTTCATGGTCGACTGGAATCCTTTACCAGATCAAGGATTCGTTGATGCCAACAATCATTTTCTTCTGAGTTTTCTCGGAGGTCTGTTCATGAGGATTTTTAATTCTGATGCCATGATTGTGCTTCGTCTAGCTGGACTCTTGGCATTCCCGATCTATTTTTGGTCGATCTACGGCTTACGGAATCTATTTACGCAGAAAGCAAATTTTTACGGAATGCTAGTCGGACTGGTCTGCGTCGCTTTTTTAATCGAATATTTTGGTTTGGCCAGAGGATATGGACTTTCCTTTGCATTCTTGATGGCCGCGTTACAGCAAACCACACGTTACCTTCAACTAAACAATAAAATGGCCTTGGTTGGATTGCTCGTGGCATGGATTTTAGCCGTGTATGCCAATCTTACTTTGATTCCTTTTGCCCTCATTGGAGTCATCATTGCTTTGTCCTATACCTGGATGCGTGGAACACGGAAATGGAGTATCGTCATTCTTCTTGCATTTATCCCGATCAGCTATCTCGTCAATTATTCGTTTGAACTCAAGGCACTTGGAAAGCTTTATTATGGAGGCAATGAAGGTTTCTTCGCCACAACGATACATTCGATCACACCTTATCTATGGAATGTTAAACATGTAGTAGTTGACGTACTTTTGACTGGTGTAACCATCTTAATTGGATTCGTGCTTCTGCGAACTTATAGCAAAACGAAGAATTGGTTTGAGCCAAGAACGATCTTCCCGCTCTTCTTCCTGCTTGCTGTTGGTAATATATTCGCTCAACATTGGTTCTTGGATATTAATTACCCAGAAGATCGAACTGCACTATATATAGTCATCTTCTTTGTAGGCGCACTTTTTTTTACACTGGATTCAATCTGGAAACACAGTTGGTTTGCGATTGTTTACTCTCTCGGAACGGTAATTTTGTTCTGTGTTCATTTCAACTTTAGTCATTCTACATTCTATTATGGCGAGCATATAGATAGGAAAATGGTCGAAATGATTCCAAATGAAGTGAAGGGAACTCCTCCAACTACAGGAGGTAGATGGAGTATGGAAAACGAAATGAATCGCACTTTGGATTTGCCATTGCGCGCGTTTCAGGAGATCAATTCTGAAGCTGACACGCTTGTTGATTACATGATTTATTCTGTAGAACGTTGGCCTGGAATTCATAAATGGTATCGACCACTCTATACTGATAAGATCTCTGGACAAACCTTATTTGAGCGGAAGCATTTTTTAAACAGGACGAAAACAGATGAAAGTTCAGTAGCAATTGGAGGGAAAAATGAGTTTCAAGTCATCCATGAGACAGGATTGAAATCAGCAATGATGTTGAGATGTAGTGGAACGCTCAAGAAGATGCATCGATATAATAAAGATGTTTATGTCGTATTCACTTCGAAGGACACCCTCACAGGTGCAGTACATACTTATGATGCTCTTTCATTTATGCAAAATATGAAAGCTTCTAGTACAGGAGAGATTCATTTCGATTTTACCTATGCGATGAAACTCATGCCTGGAGCAAATCTATTTTCGGTCTACGTTTGGAATAAAAAAAGCGCCGAATTGGATGGAAAATTGAAATTGGAGGTATACTCAATTGATGATTAGTACTTCGAATCATCCTCCTTGTCGAAAATGGGTAAAATTTTCTCTGAATCAATCGTATAATTTAAGAAAAGGCGTATATTTGCACCCAAATTCCGATCAGTCGGAGGTGAAAAGAGTAAGCATTTAATACAAATAATTAGACGCTCAAATGTCGGATATTAAAGGTAAAGTTTCACAGGTAATTGGACCTGTAGTTGACGTAAGCTTCGGAAAAGGTTCCGAACTTCCAAACATCTATGATGCATTGGTAGTGTACAAACCATCAGGAGCTCGAGTAGTCCTTGAAGTGCAAGCACATATTGGAGAAAACGCGGTACGTACAGTATCGATGGATTCTACAGATGGGTTTACACGAGGAATGGAAGTTACTTCAACAGGATCAGCAATTAAGATGCCTGTAGGTGAAGGAATCAAAGGCCGTTTGTTTAACGTGGTTGGTGAAGCGATTGATGGAATGCCAGAGATCGACAACACAAATGGTAATTCAATCCACCGTGAGGCTCCAAAATTTGAGGATCTTTCAACGGCAACTGAAGTACTTTTCACAGGAATTAAAGTAATTGACCTAATCGAGCCTTACGCAAAAGGAGGTAAGATTGGTTTATTTGGTGGAGCTGGAGTTGGTAAAACAGTATTGATTCAAGAGTTGATTAACAATATCGCCAAAGCATACGCAGGTTTATCTGTATTTGCTGGAGTAGGTGAACGTACTCGTGAAGGGAACGATTTACTTCGTGAGATGTTGGAATCAGGAATTATAAAATATGGCGACGCATTTATGGAGTCTATGGAAAATGGCGGATGGGATCTTTCCAAAGTCGACATGGAGGAAATGAAGGAATCGAAAGCAACATTTGTATTCGGTCAAATGAATGAGCCTCCTGGAGCACGTGCTCGTGTTGCATTGTCAGGATTGACAATGGCAGAGTACTACCGTGATGGTGATGGTGAAGGTAAAGGACGTGATATTCTTTTCTTCGTTGATAACATTTTCCGATTTACACAAGCAGGTTCAGAGGTGTCTGCACTTCTTGGGCGTATGCCTTCAGCGGTAGGATACCAGCCAACGCTTGCTACAGAGATGGGAGCAATGCAAGAGCGTATTACTTCAACAAAAAATGGATCAATTACATCTGTACAAGCGGTTTACGTACCTGCAGATGACCTTACAGATCCAGCACCAGCGAACACATTTGCTCACTTGGATGCAACAACAGTATTGTCGCGTAAGATTGCTGAGCTTGGAATTTATCCTGCAGTAGATCCATTGGATTCTACTTCACGTATTCTTACTCCAGAAATTGTTGGTGAAGAGCATTACGCATGTGCTGAGCGTGTGAAAGTAACACTTCAACGATACAAAGAATTACTCGATATTATTGCCATTCTTGGAATGGATGAATTATCTGAAGAAGATAAATTAATTGTTCACCGTGCGCGTCGTGTACAACGTTTCTTGTCACAACCATTCCACGTTGCAGAGCAGTTTACAGGCTTGAAAGGTGTATTGGTTGATATTCAAGATACAATTAAAGCATTCAACGCAATACTTGATGGTGAATACGATCAATATCCTGAGGCAGCATTCAACCTTAAAGGTGGAATCGAGGAAGTAGTTGAGGCTGGAGAGAAAATGTTGGCAGAACACTCTTAATACAAAAAGTAGATGCAAGTAGAAATCATTACACCCGAATCAAAAATCTTTGCTGGAGAAGCAGTGGCGGTTCAGTTTCCGGGATTGGATGGATCATTTCAAGTGTTGTCGAATCACGCACCTATCATTTCTGCACTCAGTGGAGGTGATCTCAAGCTTGATCTCGAGACAGCATTTGATGCTACAGATAAAACGAGTGAGCTGATTCAAAAAGATAAAGCCGATAATAAGGTAATTCGCGTTACAATAAAAGGAGGAGTGATGGAAATGTTGAATAACAAAGTTGTCATTCTCGCTGAATAATTGTGCGAAGCATAGATTGAAAGAGGGATTTGGAAGACCATTTCCCTCTTTTTTGTTAAAGTACGTTAAGCTTCATGCCTTGCATATCAACCCAATACGATTGTTTACTTATTTTCGTTACTAATTCTCAGTTGAGATGAGTCTTTTAGAAAAAATTAACCTAGATATTACTCCAAAGCACATCGCCATCATAATGGATGGAAATGGTCGTTGGGCGCAGCAACAAGGTGAAGAACGGTTGTTTGGGCACAATTTTGGCGTAGAATCAGTTCGTGAAACACTAAAGGCTGCTCAAGAGATTGGAGTGAAATATCTTACCCTCTATGCCTTCTCCACTGAAAATTGGAATCGCCCGAAAGAAGAAGTTGATGGTTTAATGGATTTATTAGTTCATACAATAAGCCATGAAGTAGAGGAGTTAGATAAGAGTGATGTCGTAATTACAAGCATTGGAGATATTGAAGGACTTCCAGAATCATGTCAGCATGAATTAAAAGAAGCTTTTGAGACGACAAAGAATAATACAGGCATTCAGTTGGTGCTAGCGTTGAATTATAGCGCCAAATGGGAACTTGTAAATGCGACACGCGAAATTGCTCGTGAAGTAAAGGCCGGCACTATCGCCCTTGAGGATGTGAACGATGAACTTATCTCGAATATGCTTTCAACGAAAGATATTCCAGATCCAGAATTGTTGATTCGTACAAGTGGTGAGCATCGGGTAAGTAACTTCTTGCTCTGGCAAATTGCTTATGCTGAGTTTCATTTTACTGATGTGCTTTGGCCCGATTTTAAACGAGAAGATTTATATAAGGCAGTAGTCGATTATCAATCGCGCGAGCGAAGATTTGGTATGGTGTCTGCCCAAATAGAAAAGAACTTATGATATTGAAACGAACTTCTATCCTCCTGGCAATGCTATTTCTTGGTGGACTTGTTATCGCTCAGACCGAAAATGGTGAAGCTGTGGATGTATCGATTGATCCTGTTGAAGATACAATTAAAGTTATCAAAGATGAGATCGAAAGCCCAATAACAACAACTGAGCCAATCATTGTTGCTGTTAAAGACACAACGAAACCAGATATCGTCACAATTGGAGAGGAATTTGAAGTAGATTTTTTACGACCACAAAAATATGAAATCGGCCCTATTCGTGTTGAAGGAGCTGAAAATTATGATCACAATGCAATTAAATTAATCGCTGGACTTCGACAAGGAACATCATTAAACATCCCAGGAGATAAAGTATCGAAAGCGATTAAAAACCTATGGGACGAAGGACTCTTCTCTGAGGTTGAAATCCTTGCTGATAAAGCAATCGCAGGTGTTATTTACCTTGTGATTAGAGTAAAACCTAGACCGAAATTATCACGCTTCAAATTCAGTGGTGTGAGCAAGCATGATGCTGATAAAATTCGTGAAGAGATCGATCTCTTTTCTGGAAAAACAATTACCGAGAACCTAATCTTTGCTACAGAAAGCCGCGTTAGTGGATACTTTAGAGAGAAAGGATATTATTCGATTGATGTACGTATTGATCGAACTCAGGATCCATTGATGAATAATTCTGAAGTTTTCACAATCAATGTAGAAAAGAATCCACGTGTGAAGATTGGTACATTGAATATCAATAACAATGAAACAATCAAGGATTGGAAGTTGAGAAAAGCAATGAAGGATACCAAGCAGAAAGCATGGTGGAGAGTCTTTAAGCGCTCAAAATTTTCTGAGTCAGCTTACAAAAGAGATAAAATTGCAGTTATCGAAAAATTTAACGCTGTTGGCTTGCGTGATGCGATCATAAAAACGGATACAGTATATCTCGAGGATGAGAAAAACCTGCACATTGAAATGAATATCGATGAAGGGAATCCATACTACTTTGGAGATATTGAGTGGATTGGAAACACGAAATTCCGTTCAACTTTCCTCGATACAATTCTAGGAATTTCAAATGGTGATGTCTACAATAAATCATTGCTTGACCAACGTCTTTTCATGAGCCCAGATTCACGTGATATATCATCATTGTATATGGACCGTGGATACCTTTTCTTCCAAGTTATTCCGGTAGAAACAGGGGTTGTTGATAATCATATCAGTTATCAGATGAGAATCGTTGAGGGCAAACAAGCGCGAATTCGACGTATTATCATCAAGGGGAATACGAAGACAAACGATTATGTGATTAGGAGAGAGATTCGTACCAAACCTGGTGACTTGTTCAACAGGAACGATATCATTCGTACACAACGAGAATTGGCCCAGCTAGGTTATTTCGATGAGCAAGCATTCCAGGTGAATCCAATTCCAAATCCTCAGGATGGAACAGTAGACATTGAATACATCGTTTCTGAAAAATCATCTGATCAGATTGAATTATCAGGGGGATATGGTGGAGCTGGAGTAAATGGTTCTGGTGGACGATTGATTGGTACACTCGGATTGACCTTCAACAACTTTAGTCTCAAAAACATGTTTAAGAAGGGCGCTTGGACTCCACTTCCTGGTGGTGACGGACAACGTCTTTCAATTCGTGCTCAAACAAATGGCCGTTTTTACCAAGGGTATAACTTCTCATTCACAGAGCCTTGGTTAGGAGGTAAGAAGCCGAATTCACTTTCAGTTTGGATGAACCACACTGCTTTGGGGAATGGGAATTTGAAAACAAATCCATTATACACTGGTCTTGGAATTACAGGACTTGGAGTTGGATTAGGACGTCGTAAGAAATGGCCGGATGATTATTTCCAAGCATATTACGAAGTTGGGTACCAATATTATGATGTCGTTGATGATGCACGATTCGGAATTTTCACGAACGGGTATGCAAATGATATCAGTTTGAAATATGTGCTTCAACGAAGTTCTGTAAGCTCGCCAATTTTCCCGCAGAATGGATCAAGCATTAAGTTTACTGCAAAAGGAACCTTGCCTTACTCGGCGTTTGATGGTGTGGATGACTACTCCAATTACACGCCACAAGAGCGTTATAAATACCTAGAGTACTTTAAGTTGAAATTGACTGGAGAGTGGTACTTACCGCTTACAGCTGATAAGAAATTGGTGCTAATGCCTCGTTTCGGATTTGGATTTATGGGTGCTTACAATAAGTCTAAAGGATTAACACCATTTGATCGATTTACACTAGGTGGAAGTGGATTAACAGGCGTGAATCAAATTGGAGGTAAAGAAATCATTGCATTGCGTGGATACAATGACAATTCATTGAATTCAACAGATGGAGATCCATTAATTGCAAAGTATACCTTGGAACTACGTTACCCAATATCTTTGAATCCTCAAGCAACTTTCTACGCGCTAGCATTTGTTGAAGCTGGAAATACGTATCCTTCTTTTGAGCGTTTTAATCCGTTCAATGTGAAGCGAACTGCAGGAGTGGGAATCCGTGTATTCCTTCCAATGTTTGGGATGCTTGGTCTCGATTATGGATTGGGATTTGATAAGTTGGATCCATGGTCAAGTGGATTTGGTTTAGAGTCAGATCAATTAATAGATACTAAAGGTTACTTCCCTAAATTGAACTTCACAATTGGAATGAATCTAGGAGAACTCTAAAAGTATTGGCACTTGTTCACAATAAATGTATTAAATTCGCCGTTCGGCTGAAAAACAATATAGCATGAAAGTACTAGTTCTCGCCCTCACAATGATCTTTGGCATAGGGTTTGCCAATAGTCAGAAGTATGCATACATAGATTCAGATTATATTCTGGGAGAAATGCCAGAATATACTGCGGCAAAAGAGAAATTGGATAAATTAGCTGATCGTTGGACAAAGGATATTGAAGCACGTAGGCTTCTTGTTCAACAGAAGAAGGAAAATTTTGCCCGAGAAGAAGTTTTACTACCAGCGGAAGAAAAAAAGAAGAGAGAAGCTGAAATTGAAACATTAGAATTGGAAGCGATGCAAATGCAAAAGACGCGCTTTGGAGTGAATGGTGATTATTTCAATAAACGGAAAGAACTCATTAAACCAATCCAAGATCAAGTCTATGACGCGATGCAGAAGGTTGCAACAAAAAGAAATTACATTTTCGTGTTTGACAAAGCAAATCAGAGCAATTTGGTTTATGCTGACCCCAAAAATGATATTAGTAAGAGCGTAATAAAGGAAATAGAGAACGCAAATTAAGCCCTCTAGAATAAAGAGAAAACCAGTAACAAGCATTCGAATAAACACACTAAAAGTTCGAATCAATTAAAAAGAAAAGATGAAAAAATTACTAGTAATATTATGTGTAGTGTTAAGTGCAGGATCTACGATGGCTCAATCAAGTATTGGTCATGTGAACTCACAAGCTTTATTGGACACGCTTCCTATGCGAAGAGTAGCATTGAAAAACTTCCAAATTTACGAGCAAAATGGAATGACAGAGTTGAGAGAGATGGAAGCAGACTTGAATGAAGGTATTGCAATCTTTCAGAAGAATCAGCCGAACATGTCACCAGTAATCATGAAAATTGAGCAGGAGAAATTGGAGAAAAAACGTCAGGCATTAATTGATAGAGACGAAGCATTCCAACAAGAATTGCAGGCATACTCACAAGAGCTCAATGTTCCAATTTTGCAAATGGTACAGAAAGCTGTTCAAACAGTATCTGATAGAAATAAATTGGATTATGTACTGGATGCAACGAGTGTTTTAATTGCAAATGGCAAAGACATTACGAATGAAGTGATCACTGAATTATTGAAATTAGACGCTGCAGCATCTCAACCATAGATTCTCGCTTTATCGGAAAGAATTTAGGCGCTTGTTTTCAAGCGCCTTTTTTTGTGCAGTTCTCGGTATGCTTATGCCGAAGCTTTAGCATAGGCACTACGAGCAAGGCTCTTCCCGATAGCTATCAGGACGAACTGACAACTTTCAATCTTTGTCAGTTCGAGTATCGCGTTCTTACGCGATGTATCGAGAACGACAATTTTAGTATTCTTCCAACATCCAACATCCAACATCCAATAATCCAATCTTTCCTATCTTTACCCCATGGGACCAATTGGTGTATTCGATTCTGGTTATGGTGGACTCACGATCTTAAATGATTTAAGAGAACGACTTCCACAGTATGATTATCTCTATCTTGGAGACAATGCACGAGCCCCTTATGGTACACGCTCGTTTGATGTTGTCTATGAATTTACACTTCAGGCCGTCAACGAACTATTTGATCGTGGCTGCGAACTGGTGATTTTGGCATGTAATACAGCTTCTGCGAAAGCACTTCGAACGATTCAGAAGAAAGACCTTCCATTGATTGGCCCCAATAAACGTGTTCTGGGTGTCATTCGACCAAGTGCAGAAATAGTTGGCAGTTTTACTTCAACAAATGCAATCGGGATACTTGCCACACAAGGAACTGTTAAATCGAGGTCCTACGAGATCGAGATTGGAAATTTTGCGCCAAATTGCAAAGTATATCAACAGGCTTGCCCTCTCTGGGTAACGCTCATCGAGAATAATGAACATGAGACAGATGCTGGAAGAGAGTTCATTCGACATGACGTAAAAGCGCTCCTATCTGAAAATAAACACATTGACACATTAGTGTTAGGATGTACACATTATCCAGTCCTAAAATCATTTATAGAGTCGATCATTCCAAAGAATGTGCGTGTAGTTGCACAGGGAAAAATCGTTGCAAAGAGCCTAGATTCTTATCTAGATAGGCATCCAGAGATGGAAGAACAATGCACAAAAGGAGGAACTGTCCAGTATCTGACTTCCGAAAGTACCTCAGAGTTCGATCAAAATGCAGCGAAATATACAGATGATATAGTTCGGTCATCACACATTCAACTGCATTAAACCCCTGTCACTGCTCAATAATTAAAAAAATGTTCGTGCATGCATCTTTTTTAAAGGAACGCGCGTCTACACTTGGAACGGAAATAGATAAATCCGTATCTTTGCGGTGTGAATACCGCGCTTACTGCCAAATGACAAAAAAAACTATCACATGAAAAGAGTTCTTTTTATTGGTTTCCTACTACTTGCTCTTACAAGTAATGCGAATCCTGAAATTTTAAATGTTGACTCCAACCCATTAGAGCTTACGATAATTGAGCCTACTGAGGAATGGCAAGTCTATGACACCTATGATGGTGTTAAAGTTGAATATCGCATGACGAGATGTGGTGACGGAGTTGAGCTGCGCGAACAGAATTTGATGCTCTTCCGTTTTACGAATACTTCGAGCGATGTTAAAACCATCTCGTATCGTTTTAAAATGTTTAGAGACGGTGAATGCTATAGATGTGATCAAATTATGAAGGATGAATACCAACATGAGATTACATTATTAGCTGGTGCTAGTGTTGAAGGTGATTGTTCGATCGAAACTGTTCGAAACCAAGCCTTACACATTCATGACAATTACATCAAACATGTTCCAGGTATGGCGAACACTCGTTTGACAGATTTCGAACTCGTAGACGTAACAGTCAAATAACTTACTACCATTATGAAGTATCTAAAAATAGTTTCAGTCATTTTTGCGATAGCAGCTATGACAACGTCAGCACAAGCTCAGCTTTGCAGCGTTAGTATCTTACCAACGAATCCTGTCATTTTATGTGGCGATTCAGTTTCATTGCAAGCAGTTGGACTTTCTTCTATTCCCGCATTATCTACAGATTTTAATGGAGGTGCAATTGGAGCAGGTTGGCAAACGTCAGCAACATTGCTTTACAATAACCCATGTGGACCGTCTTTAGATGGTACTCCATCTGCTTGGTTCGGAAATGTTCCTTTACCGAGAACACTTACCACGAATGACTTCAATGTTACTTGTGGTGGTCTCGTATGTTTCGATCTTGACTTTGCAGGAGATGATGTTCCTGGTGGAGATTGCGAGGATCCAGATTTAACGAATGAGGGAGTTTTCTTCCGCTATTCGATTGATTTTGGAGCAACTTGGGTTGACATCTTTTATTTTACTGCAGTAGCTGGATATGCGAATGCATACTACCAATGGGATAATTATTGTTTCTCAATTCCAGCCGCAGCATGGGGGCCAAACACAATGTTCCAATGGGATCAGCCAAGTGCTTCGAGTAATGTGAATGATCACTGGGGAATTGATAATGTTGTTATCACTCCTTCTGATTGTGCATACTTATACGATTGGGCAAATATCCCTGGTGGAGATAATCCACAGATTCAGGTTGTATCTCCAATTTCAACTACCTCTTATCCGGTAATGTATTATGATACATTGCTTGTAGATTTTTGTTACGATACTGTAACGGTTATAGTAAATCCATTAGATGCAATTGTTACAACATCTGTAGATCCAATCCTTTGTGGTGGATGTGCTGATTTAAATGTTGGCATGGCTTTAGATCCTGTGGCAGGCCCATACTCTTATCTTTGGTCTTCAAATGTGGTCGATTCACTTATTGCAAACCCTCAGGTATGTTATGCAAATGGAACGAATACCTATGTGGCTACGATATTGAATCTCACGACAGGATGTTCCGCCATAGACTCTGTCACGGTTGGGATAGCCCCACTGGATGCAGTGGTTACTTCTACAATTGATCCAATTTACTGTGGAGGATGTACAGATTTAGCTGCCTCATTCGTCTCGGATCCTTCTCCAGCGGCATATACATATTTATGGACGCCAAATGTCAGTGATACATTAGCTCAAGGCCCAGAAGCCTGCCCTGCTGGAATCGATACGTATGTTGTTGAAATAACAAATACGGCTACAGGCTGTACCGCCATGGATTCAATTACGGTTGATGTCCTTCCATTGAGTGCGGACGTCACGGCTGTATCAAATAACTTGCTGTGTGATGAATGTACGGATTTGAATGCTGTTATGCTTTTAGACCCCGCACCAGCACCTTACGCCTATTCATGGTCGCCTGTTGTAGATGATCCTTTAATTCAATCGACATTTATCTGTCCAGGAAGTCAAGGAGGTACGTTCAATGTAATTGCTACGATTACCAATACAGTTACTGGATGTGTAGCAACTGATTCAACATTGATTCTAGCAGAAACATGCGTCTGTGAATTCCTCACATTTACTGCAGATAGCGTTTGTCAGCCTGGAGCTATATTTGACGTCATTGGTACCTATGAGCATGCTCATAGTCCAACAACTGGAACGATCGAAGTTACCGCGACCAATGCGTCAGGTTCTTACACAACGACAATTGTTCCTCCGTTTACGGACAGTACACTCTTTAATTACTTGATTGCTGGAATTCCAAATGATGGATCGCCAACAACAGTAACAATACAATTTACAGATTCATTAATCTGCGTTTCAACCTTAGTAATTATGCCTCCACCACTTCCAACTGTTGTGAGTATTACAGGAGGAGCTGATTATTGTGATGGATTAACACCTGCAGACGTTATGGTCGAAGTAACTGGAACAGGAACGATAACGATTAACTATACCTTCAATGGTGCTCCTATGACAATTACTACAGGAGCTGGCTCAGTTTCACTGGGTAATGCTGAAGGAACATATGTGATCACAGGTATCTCTGATAATTCCTGCTCTAATTTTGCTGCTGGATCTGATGTGATTAATGTTTTCCAAGCTGCAACAATTACTGCAGGAGTTGATGTTGAAGTTTGTTATGGTGGGTTATCAGTTCTTAATGGTCAAGGTGGAGTATCTTACACATGGGATAACGGCCAAGTGAATGGAGTCCCATTCGTTGCTGGAACAACTACCACGTACACAGTTAATGGAACGGATTTGAACGGCTGTACAGGAACAGATCAAGTAACGGTCATTGTTCATGAATATCCTGATGCTCCATGGGTATCACCTGATGGCGAAACGTACTGTTTAAATACTGGTTATGCTCCGTTTATGACAGATGGATCAGGAACGATCTATACTTGGTACTCAGATGCTGGTTTAACAAATGTTATTGGAAGTGGTCCATCTTTGGTTCCAGCTAGTATTGAAGGAACGAACACATATTACGTGACTCAGACTGAAAATGGTTGTGAAGGTGAAGCAAGTCCAATTGACATCTCATTCGAGAACTGTGAAGGAATCCTTGAGATGCCAAACGTAATCACGTTTAATGGCGATTTCACGAATGACTTCTTTACGCCAATTCAAGTTGAAAACATGGTGTCAATGCATACATTAATCGTCAATCGTTGGGGGAACTTTATCTTTGAAACTGACGACATGCAGATCAACTGGATGGGATTAAATGCATCTGGAACGCCTGTTGAAGAAGGAACGTATTTCTGGAAGGTGAATTACACTGACATTGCAGGAAACAAAATCCTTGTTCATGGATTTGTAGAAGTTGTAAAATAGATTGAACACTATATTTAAATGAAAAGAGCCGCTCAATGAGTGGCTCTTTTTTTATGCGTTCTATTGTTGTCCGTGCCGAAGATTGCATTGAATCCACTCTCCACCCAAGGAGAAAAGAACATAGAAGCTTACTTTCTCCTCTTAGGAGGACATCTTACCAAACCACGTCAGTAGAATCTACTTCTAAGGCTTTTCCTGCATTTGAAAGAGGAGTAATCCAATCATTAATGCTCTTATGCTTTTTACGTTCTTCCAATAGATCAGTATTAGGATCGAACATATACGTTGCAGGTAATCCATTGAAGCCAACTTTGATCTTTGCTTTGACCCAGCAATTTTTAATTCTAAGTTTTTTCCCAATTGATTCTTTCGTGTATTCTGCAAATTGGAGAACCATCTGAGGAGAATGACACATCTGTGTTATCTCATCAGGATATAAGAATTTGTTTAGTTCAATTACGTCAAATTGCTTGGTGTCAAGATCGAAGATTGCGAATTCAGCTTCTTCAATTGTGCGATGTTGAATTTTCATTCTCCAAGCGAATCGTTGTCCTTCTCCCGTCCAATCAGTATATCCTTCCATTCCATAATGTCTCAAGGGAAGGAAGATTTGTATGAGCACATAAACGCCAATAAGTGCAACTCCAATTGTTTTGAGAGGCTTGACTTCCTTGAGCTCAGAAGCAGCAGATTTGATGATTTTTCGTTTCATCAAGAATTCCTTTAGCCAAGTTTGATCCACAAAAAGGAATATGGCAGAGATACTAAAAATTGGAAAAATGTAAATATCATCGAATAAGTAGGCATTACTAAGACTGAATAAGATAATGCCTATAATTCCAATTTTTCTAGTCTTAGGGATCCAGAGTAGTGCACCAACAAGCAGATCAAAAAGGAAACCACCATAAGCGATGAAGCTCTGCATCCCAGCTGATGCGAGAAATTCTGAGCCTGTTTTATGTGCCTTGATATTGAGGAGCTCCTGAACTGGGTGCATGTCAAACCAATAAGGATTTATTTTTGCAATCGCTCCAAAGAAGAAAACTACAACTATTTGGAATTGAAGTAAACGATAGTTCCATTGAGGGATGGTTGATCTATGTCGCTTCTTACGAACACTCAGAGCAGCATCAGCAGGCATAAAAATCATCATAAAAGCAATCAAGCAAACCAGGTAAAGGTGATTGTTGTAAAGCACTTGATCAAGAAAGAAAAAGTAACTGAAGCCAAGTGCAAAGAACCCCATTGCAAAACGATAGAATAGCCCTAATGTGATTAATATAGCACTAATCATGAGACAGGCCAGTAACACTTTCATAGTATCTAGCTCCACTAGAGGAAGATCCATGAATTCGTAAGGAAAGATCACACCACGTGGATAGAAACTGTCAATGATCTTGATATCGTGAATCCTTTTGAGGTCCCACAACAAGATTAATCCAAATAGAATTCGAAATATAGCAAGGCCATGTGGCGATTTTGGCTGATTTGCCCAATTCAAAATTTTAGTCATCCTTCTTCAGTTATTACCATCATGATTTTGATCCTATCTCGACTATTTGGAGACCAATCAGTGCTACAATATAATAGAAACATATAAAATCACGGCCACCAAAGTTGAGCTTCTTACCTCACTTGTATGAAAGTAACGATTAATCTTCTAGCTTTCTTTTGACCGCGCGTGCTCTAATTTACTCTGAATAGTCCACCCCACAAGAAGTGCACGTTGCTTAGCAGCTTCTGCTTTTGGTCCTTCAAAATGCTCGTCTACAGTTGTATTGAATAGAGAAAGCCATTGATCAAAATGTTCTTTGTTCAAGCGCATACGCATGTGCTTTTGAGTGACATCCGTTGTATATCCTGCTTCATCCAGCAGCACAAATGACCAAAAATTCACCATTCTTGGCTTGTGTGCTTCGAAGTTCATTGCTGCGAAAAATGGTGCTAAAAGAGAATCCACGAGTACCTTTCCATAGAACAAATCAACGAGATTTTGAATATCTTCCTTGGATTGAATGTCTGTCATAATTTTCGGTGTTTCCAGATAGAACGCAGCAGTAAAAATGCAAAGATTCCAAACGGAATGAAGAAATAATTGTTTTGGGAGTAGTAGGCGAGAAAGTAAGAGGCCAGCACAAAAAGGGTGAGGATGAATTGTTGGCCGAGTGCATAGATTCGTTTGTCATTCTTTTGAGCATTGACGACCAACTCGCCACGATTTGCTTTTTTTAGAAAGGTGCTGATTTCAGCAGGCAATGTAAGTAAGGAAGTAAATTGCTGCTTAATTGCATCCAGGATCATTTTTCGAATTCCGCCATCTTTGGTGACCATGTTCTTGAGATAGGGCTTGATCACATCCATTGGATTCAATTCAGGAGCCACAGTAGCACTCGTTCCCATGATCAATTGAATTGTGCGATCCAGTAGAATCCACTCTTTTGGAATTCGAATGGTTTTGGTTAAATCTTTGAGGCTGATTTCCTTGCGAAGATTATCTAAACTGCTCCCTTTGAGGTCGTCAAAACTCAAATCTTTTAGATTCATATTATTGATCTTCACTTCATTTTGAAGAAACTGACTGAGTGCCGCGATCAATTGTTGAGCAATTTTTTCTGATTCTTCATTGTTTCCAATAAAGCCTAAATTCCGTAGTGAAACTAGAATTTTTTCCTGATCCTTTCGAAGAATTGCCTGTAGTAGAATGGGGATTTCAGCGCGCATTTCCTCACTCAATACTGCTACAGCACCAAAATCCAGAAGAATGAGTTCACCAGCTTCATTTACAAAAATATTCCCTGGATGTGGATCTGCATGATAGAATCCATCTTCTAAAATCATCTTGCAATAGACGAGAATCAATTTTTCAGTCAGCGCAGCTCGGTCAATTTTCCAGGTGTCTAATTGTTGGACATTTGTGATTTTAACGCCCTGTTCAAAGCTTGTCACTAAAATCCGCCTTGTTGAGTGCTCACTAATAACCTTGGGAATTCGAACGCCATCTATAGAAGCAATGTTTTCGGAAATAACACGCATGGATTCGGCCTCCTTCTCGTAATTCAATTCATCCTGAATCATGTCTTTCACTTGCTCATAGACATATTCCATTCCTTGAACTCTGATCACCCACGAAACGCGCTTTATGAGTTTTTGGATAATCGTTAAATCAGCTTTTGCAAGTTCTTCAATATCCTGATGCTGCACTTTAACGGCTACGTGATCTCCAGAATTCAACACAGCATGGTACACCTGACCAATCGAGGCAGAGGCAATAGGTGTTTCATTGAATTCTTTAAAGATTGAAGTAATTGGAGCACCTAATTCTTGTTCAATAAATGATTTTGTCTCAGAGAAAGGACTTGCTGGAGCATCATCTTGGAGTGATTCCAGCGTGTCCATATAGGCGTCTGGTAAAATATGTGACAACGTCGAAATCAGCTGGCCTGCTTTTGTGAATAAGCCCTGTAGTTCTAGAATTGCTGCTTTCACTCGAGCGGCATTCTTGGCGTTCAATTTTCCAATTCTGCGCTCGTAATAAGCTTCACCAAAGATTTTTTTTCTTAGGAATAAGAATGAATAACTGAAGAGAAGTTGATTGGTTAGGCGAAACGCTTTTCTCGATCTTTTCCGAACAGATGTACGTGCTTTCATACATGCCATTTTCAGCATTGCAAAGTTGCAATAGCATACTTTAAAAGTAAGTTTCAGAGGGGAATATTCCTATCATATTCTCGACAAGAAATGTTAATTCAGTGGATCTAATTCCAAGTGATTAAACGGGTGGAAATTTTTCCTAGTCCTTCTCACTTACAGCAGGCTCTTCTGGTTCAGCTGTAGAGGGAGTTTTAGAGAATGAAAATAGCCAATCGTACATATCATCTTTGCGAAATTCGCGCTCCATGCTTCCGTGATTGGCGCCAGCAATTTCTTTGTAGATCAGGTTTGAACCTCCATTGCACGCTTTGATTGCCTTAACGATCTTCCGTGATTCAGTAACTGGTACAGGCTTGTCTGCTGTGCCATGTTGAATCCACAATGGAACTTCAGCAAGATTACACGCGTCAGTTGATTTTCCGCCACCACATAATGCCACTCCAGCAGCTATTTTAGTTGGATGTTTCCCTGTGAAATGCAAAGTGCCGTAACCTCCTAAACTCATTCCACACACATACACACGATTTGTATCAGTTGCGTATTGCGCTTGAACATCCTCCAGTAGTTTCAAAAGCTTGTCAGGATTCCATGAAGAACCAGAGGGAACTTGGGGAGCGATTACAATAGCCGGAATCTGGCGACCTTTTCCGATTTCACAAATAACGCCATAGCTTTTTACTTTATTCAGGTCCGTTCCAGATTGACTTCTACCATGAAGAAAGATCAATATTGGTGGGTTCGATTTTAAGATACTATCTGCTGGAAGGTTGATCCAATAATTGTAGGATGACTTCCCTTTAACAGTTGACAATTGTGCTGAAACCGAAAAGGTAAGCGTTAAAAAAGCGAGAAAGAAAGCAATTTTCATTTGTTGAATTTTGACAAAAGTAGGCGTTATCTCTACACTAATAAGCGAAAAATAGTTAATTGGTACAATTTCTCATGGATTGAGGAGCATGTTAAACCACTAATAAATCAGCATCTCGAAGAGCCAAAATTGGTCTAGAGTACCAGAAAAGTTCAAATTCACTGAATTGTTTTTCGAAGTCAGTTTTGAGCTCCTCCAGTGTGAGTTCTGCATCATTATAGATTGAAAGTGTCGGTAATTGATTCAGAAACCATTCACCTTGATCACGTTCCATTTCAACAACAACACTTTCTTTTTTCCCGTGAATGGTGAGCTCAATCATGTCCAGTGTCTTGCCATGTTTGGTCATTGTATAGTCTGACACCAATGGTTTTCGACCCAACCAGATTGGTTTAGCACTCGGCTTACTCATTGTCATTAGTTCATCTTCAAGACATTTTTCAATGTAGTCTGGGTGAATTGTCGTGGCTGGAGTGCTAAAATCAAACCATTCGCCAATGTAAATCTCAAAGCCAATTCCATGCATGAAATTCAGGAGTGATTTCTTAAGCCCAAAACTAAATTTATCGTGATCGATTCCTGTTTTATCTGTGAACTCAAGATCATTATTGGCAAAAGAGATCTCTTTATATGCTGGAGTGACTCCATATTTTTCTGGCTCCTGACCAACTGGGCTGTGTGTCGTCAAAGCAAATTGATGCCAAAAACCAGATTGAATAATTCCAATTTCGAAGAGCTGTCTTACCATTTCCAAGCTATCTACAGTTTCTTGAATGGTTTGAGTTGGATAGCCATACATGAGGTAAGCATGCACCATGATCCCGGCATCTGTCAAATTTTGCGTCACGCAAGCGACTTGTTCAACGGTCACACCTTTGTCGATTAACCCCAATAATCGGTCTGAAGCAACTTCTAACCCACCAGAAATGGCAATGCAGCCAGAAGCTTTTAAGAGCACACAGAGATCTCTTGTGAAACTTTTCTCGAAGCGAATATTTGTCCACCAAGTAAACGTGAGTTTTCGCCGAATAATTTCAATTGCAACTGCTCTCATTAAAGCTGGTGGTGCTGCTTCATCCACGAAATGAAATCCAGATTCTCCTGTTTGGGTACTAATCTCTTCCATCCGATCTACCAGAAGATTTGCTGCAAGTGGCTCGTATCGTTTTATATAATCGAGTGAGATATCACAGAATGTGCATTTCCCCCAGTAGCAGCCATGTGCCATAGTAAGCTTATTCCATCGACCGTCACTCCAAAGGCTGTGCATTGGATTAGCAATTTCAATGACGGAAATATATGCATCAAGGAGAAGATCAGCATAGTCAGGTGTACCTATATCAGCTTGATTGTAATCTGCCTGAGACGCATTGTTTTTATAGATTACTTCGTCGTTTTCGCAAATAAATGTTCGCTTGAAGGTTTGATTATCTCCGTTCGTTCCAAGGGATTCAAAGATTAATTCGATCGGCAATTCACCATCATCCAAGGAGATAAAATCGAAGAATTCAAAAACTCTCGAATCGCTCACTGATCTCAATTCTGTATTCGGGAATCCCCCACCCATGGCTATTTTAATGTTCGGGTAATTTGATTTAATGAATTGAGCACAACGAAAAGCACTGTAAAGATTGCCTGGAAATGGGACAGAAAAACAGATTATTTTAGGCTCGTGAGCTTTAATTTGAACCTCGAGAAGTTCGAGTGTGATTGTATCAATATACGTAGACTCATTTGAGAGTAGAGCATAGAGCTCATCAAAATTATTGGCACTCGTTCCTATACGTTCGGCATATCTGCTAAATCCAAAATTGTCATCAATACATTCGATAATGAAGTCAGAGATATCTTCCAAATAAAGGGTCGCTAAATGCTTTGCCTTGTCCTGCATTCCCATATTTCCAAAGGCCCATTCAAGATCATCAATTTCATCAAAACGACCTGCTTCAGGAAGAAGATTCCGTGTGCAAATTTGTCTCGCCAAGGTTTGATTTTTGCCTTGGAGGAAGGAAATAACGGCATCAATGCTCGTTAGATAATCATCCTTAAGTGCGTGAATTCGCTCGGCATTTTCCGATTGAATTCGATCTGATTCATAGGCAGTATCAAAAATGTGTGTTAAGCTTGAAACGGAAAAAAGTTTGAGAATGACCTCTATTCCCAAATCCATTTGGAATGAAGTATATCCCTTCGTATTTAGAAATCCCTTGAGATATGCCGTTGCCGGGTAGGGGGTGTTGAGCTGTGTAAATGGAGGTGTTATAAGTAAGAAGTCTTTCACCGTGGAATCGATTAAATGGCTTGCAAGATACATCGAATAACTCGTTGTCTCGCACGGATACAAACTTTAGCTTATTTATTCATCTCATGGATCAGTTAGCTCCCACGATAATAGCGAAAATAAGTAGGAGGAGTAAGGGAATTCCGATCATAAAAAGACTAGTGATTAACATCCCCATACCAATGGTTCCAGAGGCATTAAGGATTAGCCAAATTATCAGTAAGATTAATCCTACGAAAAAGGAGACAATCATCGCGATCGCAAAAATTACAAAGGCTGCTAAACCCGCAAATGGATCCCGATTTTCGTTTGATTTACTTTGATAGGATTCATTGTTTGCTTCTGAGACCTCTTCTTGGATTTCCGTTTCTGAGAATTCTGCATCAGACAGATTTTGATCTTCTGAGAGCTCGTTTTCCTGAATGAGGTTTGAAACATTCTCTGACTCCTCTTCACTTACCTCTGTTTGACCTTCTGTATGTAGAAGATTTTCCTCAATCGATTTGCCTTCGTCATATGATCTCGAAGATTTTTTGAGTTCATTTTGGACAAAATCACCCTTATCCTTATGATCGATTTTAGCTTCCTTCTCCGTTTTGTATTTCTCTGTTTTATTCCAGAAGTGCCCTGGAAGATGCTTGCGTTTCGAAAAGGTAGAACCTGTTCCACAAGAACTGAGGATTAAGACTGTAATTAAGAAGATTGCTAGCTTTTTCATTGAAGGTGTATAAGCAGGTTTCAAAGGAGCAGATTAATTTAAAGTAAAGATACGATTTCTGGGAAGGGGTTTTGTTCGCATCGCGATCATTACAACTATAAAGATAATTAGCGCTATTAAGAGGGGAATTCCTGCCATTATTGAGCCTGTGATCAACATCCAAATCCCAACAGAGCCAAAGAAATGCAAGATGACCCATAAGATGATAAAAATCACCCCTACGAAGAAACAGATAAAGAAGGAAGCAATCAAGAAGTCTTCCCAAAAACTAAGTCGACTAGCTTGGGTGACGGACATTGATTTATTCTCTAGGGTCTCCTCTTTTTCATCTGGAGCTGATGACTCAGAACTCTCGAGATTTGAGAGATTGTCATTTTGATCAACCAATGGGTCGTTCTCTTCAGAACGTGTTGAAAGCGCAACTTCATCTTGTGGCTCCAAGCTTGTTTCTTCTTTCTTGACGAATGTTTCGTTTTCACTTGTGTGGTTTCCATCACTGCTGCTTTCAGCATACACCAATTTATAGGAATCGTCTTGTTTAGCACTCTTCTCAGCTTTGTGTTTATCTACTTTATTCCAGAAGTGCCCTGGAAGATGTTTTCGCTTTGAAAAGGTAGAACTTGTTCCACAGGAAGTGAGGATTAAAGCATAAACTGAGACGACCAGGAATTGTTTCATTGACTAGGAATCTCGCACTGGCTTAATGCATTAGAACCAAGCTCTCATTAACAGGAACTTGATCCAATGTACCAATAATCAAATATGTTCCATTTGGAAGCGCGTTCAAATCGTTTGCTCCCGAATTCAAGCTAGGTACAAGCACATTTCCTAAAAGATCAATCAATTGAAGGTCCACAGAGGTTCCATCAAATGCGATCTGCACAAAACCATTAGAAGGATTTGGGGAGACAGAGATTGCCGCTAAATTGCTTTCCTTAATTCCAACAGGTGCATTTACACTCCATCCAATATCTGTGAGAGCTGCCATTAATAGTGGACCTGGTGTATGTTGAACTTCATTGTTGGTGAGATATGGAGTGAGAAGTCCATTCCCAGATGCGGGCGTGAATATTGCCTCGTCAAAATGCTGCAGACTTGATCCTCCTTCAAAAGTTGCTGGAGCAAATATTTGAGCTGACGTCCCTCCATTTTCCAGAACAGTAGCTGGGCCAGTAAAGAATATATCATTTGACTGAAATTCTGTTCCTAGAGCAGTTGATAAGTTTGGAAAAATGAGCGTGTTTGCCAATTGCTGTGATGACCCATTCACTAAGAAGTAGTCCCAAATAGATGGTAATCCGCCCAAGACTGGAAACGGGAAAGAAGTAACGAGAGGAAGGATACTCGTTGCGTCAATGGTTCCAAATGATCCTACTCCAACGTCATATTTTGTCAATGACATAGCGCCAAGTCCATGGGCAATTTCATGCATGAAAACGGTGATAAAATCATATTGTCCGGGTCCAGGAAGTCCGTCCAAACCAAAATAATAATTCACTGAGCTGTTCACATAAATATCCATGTCGAATTCGCCTATATTCAATTCATTACTTGCGATTGAATTCGCCAAACTACTTGCATACCACCATCCGTTGAATGGAGCTCCAACAAAATCAAGTTCTCCATTTGGAAGGGTTGTAGCAAGTGGACCTGCCGCGGAAAGGTCTGTATAAATAACATTGACCTTTATTGGAATCGTTGAATTCAGGTATTGACTCCAAATAGTTCCAGTAAAATCAATGGCTGCATCAATTGTAGGTGTTGTTCCCGTTTTAGTCATTGTAAACGAGGATTGAGAAAAAGAGGAAAGAACGCAAATGCTCATTCCAAGCGACAGAAGAATAGCTTTCATACTGAATATTATCATTAATGATGAGGTAAGGTACTGAGAATAATCTTCATTCTGATGGATACAACTCTGGCTGCTTTTAGTTAGAATGCTCATAATCAGTTGGACAGGTTAAAAAGAAGGTGTTCACCTATTCTAGAGCGCTTAATTTATGCTACGAAACCCAGAATTAGTATGTAACCAATGGACAAGAATAAGTTTATTAGTCACCAAGAACAATAAAACGATACCCGAATAGTTTATTATTTTACCACTCGTAAATCTACCAATGAAAAGATTAAAAAACTACACTTATCTACTAACATTTCTTCTCTGTTTGCCACTAGCATCTGTTGCTCAAGAAAGTTTTGGAATTGTTGGAACTGTTGTCGATTCCAATGGAGTTGTGATCGAATCTGGGAATGTAATCATCCTCTC
>JBLHON010000002.1:0-35792 GCA_047621865.1 Crocinitomicaceae bacterium
AATCCAAATATACTTGGCTGGTCTGAAGATGGAACGGGTGATGGCGGTCAGTACTATTATGATCTAGCACTTGGCTGTTCTCCTACAGATCCTGATCGCGTTTTTGCTGCTGGAATTAATGTTTGGCGTTCACTTAATGGTGGAACTGACTGGACAATAAATGGACATTGGGTTTCTTGGGTTCAAAGTGGATCATTGAAACATCGTTATAGTCATGCTGATGTGCACGATATCAAGTTTTTCGATAATGGCGGCTCCATTGATATGTGGGTAGCATCAGATGGTGGGTTATTTTACTCTTCTACTCAAGGTGATACACTTGAACCTAGAATGCACGGAATTCATGGAACAGATTTCTGGGGATTTGGCGCCGGCTTCAAGGACGGTTATGTTATGGTTGGTGGAACCTATCACAATGGAACATTAATTCGCTACAATGACATCTATAAAGGAGGAACTGTCGATCCAAATGTAGGTGGCTGGCTCGCAGAATTGGGTGGCGATAATTACCGTGGCTTTGTCAATTATGCTGACAATACGATTGGTTATGCTGATAATGGATCATTCAATTTTTCCCCTATTCGGGAAGAGCGAATGACTGGAAGATCTTTCCAGGGTGATAAAAAATGTAATACCTCTTATGTTTCTGGCGAATATGGAACCTATGGGTTTTTACCTTCAAATTATACCACATTTTATTCTCCAGTAGGAACAGAACTCTACAAAACTACCAATGGCGGAACTTCATTTTCATTGATGCATGATTTCGGTGGTAATAAATTAATTCAGGTCAAGGTCGCATGGAATGATCCTGAAACGATCTACGTCACGCACAAAGTAGCTTCGTCGAATTATCAAATTTTGCGCTCAAATGATGGTGGCATTACTTGGACGAATTGTAACCCTTCTGCGGCAGTCACTAGTGGAAGTAATAATCGCGCGAAATATGTTGAAGTTGATGACGAGGATCCAAACAAACTTTGGTGTATCCTAATGGGCTCTCAGTCTGGCAATAAGGTTTTTCAATCCATTGATGGAGGTCAAAACTGGACAGACATTACAGCTGGACCAACAATCAATGGCGAAAATGTTCGTTCGATTTCTCATCACTATGGAACTGACGATGGACTCTATTTAGGGACGACAAAACACATGTACTACAAGAATGCTTCAATGCCTGATTGGGTTTTGTTTTCGAATAATCTTCCTGCCAGTACAAACTGTCAATTTACTGAGCCTTATTATGGTGAAGGGAAAATTCGAACGGCAACTCAACGTGGAGTGTACGAATGTGATCTCTATGAAGACGCACCTCCTGTTGCCATGATTTCAGCAAATACACAATCATTGAATCTCGCGTCAGACTGCCTAGCTGACACTGTTCTGTTTGTCGACCATAGTACTGCACGTCATTCGAGTGCAACTTGGCAATGGACATTTGAAGGAGGTTCTCCTGCTACATCAAATTTAGAGAATCCAAAAATCCTCTATACAAGTCCAGGAACGTATGACGTTTCACTTATCGTGACCGACGTCTTTGGAACTGATTCAATTGAAATCGTTGATTTTATTACCGTGACTAATGTCTATAACTATACAACAATAACGGAAGATTTTGATGGTCCAGACTTTCCCCCAATTGGTTGGAAATTGAGCGATTCTGAAGGTTCATCTTGGCAGCAAGATTGGCCATTGGACAATGTTTCAAATCACGTGGCTGGGTATCCAAATTATTGGGTAGATGCTACAGATCAACAACATTTATTAGTGATGCCAGCACTAGATCTTACCTTGGGATTGACGAGCGCTTTGAGCTGGGATTATACCTACAATGACAACAATTCTTACACGGATTCATTGGCAATTGTTTATCGAACAGGAAGCAATCCGGCTTGGCAAACCATTTGGATTCTTGGAGGCGCAGATTTAGAATCCCCAGGAACGCAAACATGGTTTTGGGATGCTTCAACACCAACAATTACTTGGCAGAATGGGTATATTGATCTTGCCTTTTTACTCGGAGAATCTTGCGTGGAACTTGCCTTTGATAATCGTGGAGCCTATGGAAATCATATCTGGGTTGATAACGTGAATTTGTTTGCGACTTATGATATTTCTGAACTAGCTGAAACCTATCTTGATTTAAGAGTTTTTCCAAATCCTTCAACGGGAATATTTACTGTTTCGAGCGGCAGTAATGTGGACACTTATGTGTTAACAGATGTTGCTGGAAGAATTATCTCAACATCAAAAAATGTGAATTCAGCATTCATTCATCTTGATCTTACGAATGAGCCAAGTGGACTTTATTTCTTGAATGCAACAAGTGAAATTGGAACAGCTACTGTACGTTTAGTGAAAGAATAGCAGGAATGAAGAGGCTTACATATGGCTTTCCGAGATTCTATTTGTTTCCAACAGTGAAACGATCATTCCACTTTGTGAAGGAACGAGAAAAAACGCCATTTTGAGAATTTACTCGAATTCATTAAGATTGGACGAAAGCTCCAATAATATGACAGGTAAAGGGCAAGAAAACGTAATTTGGATGAGCACAAGTTAGAATGACATTTACCCATTCACAGAAATTGCATAAAACTTATATCCATCCAAAACGAATACCTTTAACAAACACAAAAATCTACACGCATGAAATTGTTTTTAACCGCACTATGTTTCATTTGTTTTCAATCTATTGGGATCACTCAAGAGTTCAATGGACGATGGGAGATGGTTAAGGTCGAGACAGAGGATGGTAAAACGATCGAGGAATTACCCCAATGGATCGACTTCATAGATGGGAGGAGTTTCTATATAGGTGATGTTGGATCAAATAAAACTACCGTAGGGGGTGAATGGGTCTACGACAAAACGAATTCTGAATTGATCCTTCATTCAGCACCAGAAAGCAAACATTTTGGTCGATATACTGTAAGTGCACTAACAGAAGCCACTGGGATAATTGAGAAATCAGGTCGAAAAATTTACCTCGAGCGTGTCAGCTATAAGGTCGGGAACATTGATGCAGATGCCACTTGGAAGTATCAATTCGAGAGCGGCTATCCCAATAGAAATCCATCACTTGATGACGAGCATATCTATTTTGGATCAGATATGACCCCAGTAAAATGTTTGGATAGAAAAACTGGAGAATTGATTTGGACCTCAGTCGCAAAAGTTGGATCGAAGGGTTTCTTTCACACAATGGCACAGGATGATGAGAGTATTTATATAAACGGAACACAAGGAATTATCTATAAAATTAACAAGGAGGACGGAAAGGTTTTATGGCAGAAGGAATGTAGGTTCGATGACGATATTTTGAATAAAATCACGCTTCTGAACGACATTCTCTATGTGAATCCATATGACTCGGTTTTTCTAGCACTAAATACGGATGGAGAAGAAGTTTGGAAAACGAAGCTACCTACCTTGATTTTTAGTTATACCATAAGCGATGGGGAAATTTACGGTAATATAGGGAATGGAGAATTGGTTGTTCTGGATGCATTATCTGGTAAGATTGTACACCAAAAACTCGTTACTAAAAAATCCCGTTTCTTTCCTGAACCATTCGTTTCGGACAAAACAGTGATCGTTTCCCATACAGATGGCGTTCTAAAAGCGTATGACTTACAGTTGAAGATGAAGTGGTCAAATGCCAAGGATAACTACTTTCGATTCTATCAAGTAGGCGACGCTTTAGTGGTCATGCAGAAGAACAAAATGCTGCGATTAAATCCAGAAAATGGTGCACTAATTTGGGAGTATACTGTTGGAGACCTTCAAGTTGCCCCAACTTTTTTCGAAGGTAATATTTACGTTCAAGGGCGAGACGATTTCTCAATTCTCGATGTCGAAACCGGAGATCTAATGTATGTATCATTGTTCAAACATAAGTCGTTTATGCAACCAATAGTTACGCGTGACGAAATGATTTTGGGCTACAGTGGAACAATATTACGTATTGCCAACCCTCTTGGAGAGTAGTTAATTATTTACGGTATATACTATTGACTGCAGCCATATGAAAGCTCTAAAAATCGTTTTAATTAGTGTCGGTTTCCTGCTTTTATTAGGGATTGGAAGCCTAATGTATATTGGAGCCAATTCACCCGATACTTATGTCTATGTGAAAAACGAAATCCCAAAGAACTACAAGGATCTACTGAGAGAATTGTCGCTAATTGAAGCTGATGAAAAGATTCAGTTTCTCTACTCGGATGCCCTGTTTAGTATTACAAAAGGTGTCTATGTTCTCACAGACAAACATTTAATTCTCTACAGTGAAGAATGGCTGGAACCAGAAAGGATATTCGCTTTTGAAGAAATTTACTTTTTAGACATCACGTACGACGATTCATTCTTTTCTGACAGCTATATTACCGTGCAAACGGAATATGGAATGGAGATCATCTTTCCTGTTTCTAGCGAGAAACAAAGAGACTATGAATTTTTCCATTACCTAGAAACCAAAGTAGATAATGCGCGATCGGGGGTCGAATTCTTTTGAATTTTATACTACAATGAAAAACAATAAATGCTGGACTTTTACTTGATACGAGGTGAGCAATCAACTCCTGAAGATCCTGAGGAAATGGGATTAGAGTTTGTTGGTGGACTAGATTTAGATGTTTATGATCGATTGCAACAAAAGGATATCATTGACAATACGTACAGCTTCTTTTCAGACTTTAGATGGAATGCATCTGTTATTGATGAGATTTACAAAAGAGCTACACACGAGAGGTTTCGCAGTGATACAGATGCACACAAAATAGTGGGCCTTATAGGTCAAGCAAGGCTGAAGAATTCTGGACTATTTGCAACCTGCGATTGAAAATTATTGAAGGAGTTCCTTCGTTAAATTCTCTTATAATCACAAACGGCGCCAATAAATTGGCGCCGTTCATTTTACGATATGCAGTTAATCGTGCTCCTCCACCAGTTCAACCTCTGCTGATGGAGATAGAGCTTCTTTAATCTTATGCTCAAGTTCCTCCATAAGTTCTGGATTGTCTTTGATTATCGCTTTCACAGCATCTCTTCCTTGTCCAAGTCGCGTTTCTCCATATGAGAACCAAGAGCCACTTTTCTTAATGATGTTCATCTCTACTCCAATGTCAATAATTTCACCAACTTTCGAAATTCCAAGACCATACATAATATCAAATTCAGCTCTACGGAAAGGTGGTGCAACCTTGTTCTTTACAACTTTCACTTTTGTGCGATTTCCGATCACTTCTTCGCCATCTTTAATCTGGCTAGATCTACGAATGTCCACACGAACAGATGCGTAAAATTTCAATGCATTTCCTCCTGTAGTTGTTTCAGGATTTCCGAACATCACACCAATTTTCTCACGCAATTGATTAATGAATATACAGCAGCAATTTGCCTTGCTGATTGACCCTGTCAGTTTACGTAAGGCTTTCGACATCAAACGCGCTTGCAATCCCATTTGAGAATCACCCATTTCACCTTCAATCTCTGCTTTTGGCGTTAATGCCGCAACAGAATCGATTACCAATAGATCAACTGCCCCGGAGCGAATTAAATTATCCGCAATTTCGAGTGCTTGTTCACCATTATCTGGCTGTGAAATCAATAGATTCTTGATGTCTACTCCTAATTTCTCTGCGTAAAACTGATCAAATGCATGCTCAGCATCCACAATCGCAGCAATTCCGCCTTGCTTTTGTACCTCTGCAATCGCATGAATCGCCAAGGTTGTTTTTCCCGATGATTCAGGTCCATAAATCTCAACAACTCTGCCTTTTGGAAATCCACCCACACCGAGTGCAATATCCAATGTCAATGATCCAGTAGGGATCACATCAATTTTTTCAATGGGAGCATCTCCCAGTTTCATTACCGTACCTTTTCCGTACGTCTTGTCCAGCTTATCCATTGTTAGTTGGAGCGCTTTCAATTTTTCTGCATTAGCTTCTTTTACTGCCATATCGTTTTTTTGTTTATGTGCTTTCCCGCATTGGGTAGTTCACAAGGGTTGAATTATTTTTTAAAATCTTGATGCTCCCGCATATGCTTGTTATTACAAAGGTGCACCCAGTAGGTCGTAAAGTATTTACGTTCTTCTAGTCGTTGCCATAAATTTCTAAAATTTCCTGCGTGTGTTCCTTGTTTTTTGGTTTGTCAATAATGCCTACAATCTTGTGAGAGTCATCTAATAAGAAGGTTGTACGATGAATTCCATCGTAGATTTTTCCCATGAATTTTTTTTCTCCCCAAACGCCGTAAAGATTGATTAACGCTTTTTCCTCATCTGCAATTAAGGTAAAAGGCAACTCAAACTTGGCAATAAACTTCTGATGTTTCTTTTCACTATCCGCACTTACGCCCAAGATTACAATGTCCTCTTTCTGAAGGATCGCGTAATTGTCTCGGATATTACATGCTTGAGTAGTACATCCCGGGGTATCATCTTTTGGATAAAAATAAAGAACGACACGTTTCCCAGAATAGTCGGTTAAGCTTACTTTATTTCCAGCCTGATCAATTGCTGTAAACGTGGGTGCTAGATCTCCTATTTTTAAATGTTTCACTGGTAATCTTTTAATCAGTTATTGACGACTTATTAATCAAATATACTTCTTAAATTCTAATCAACAAGTTTTTTTGACGAAAAATTAAACAAATAAAGAATTCGAAATTTCCCAAGAGAATTGTATTTTCACACTAATTCAAACTGATAACTATGACTAGATACTACATTAAGGCGCTACTGATGATTCCACTGTGCGCAATTTCAACACATGGAGTTTCGCAAACAACTTATAACTATACTGGAGCAATGGAGACTTATACAGTTCCCGCGGGCGTTACCTCTATCCATATAGAAGCTTGGGGCGCTCAAGGAAACAATGGAACTGGAGCTGGAGGAGGAATTGCCGGTCAAGGTGGTTATGTGGAGGGAGACCTCACGGTAACGGGCGGACAAATATTAACTATTTTTGTTGGAGGACAGAACGGCTACAATGGCGGCGGAACGGCTGGAACCATCAATGCTGGTGACGGTGGAGGTGCCTCTGATGTTCGTTTTGGAGGAGTCGCACCAGTAGATCGCATTCTTGTTGGCGGCGGCGGAGGTGGCGGCGGCGCGACTGGTTGTGTAACTGATTGGAACGGTGGAAATGGTGGCTCAGGAGGTGGACTTCCAGGCGGAAATGGAATAGATAGCCCCAATGGTGGTGGCGGATTTGGAGGAATCCTTTCAACAGGTGGAGCACCAGGAATTGGCTGCTCTTGTTGTTTAGGTGACGTTGGATTGGCAGATGGAACAGGAGGCAACGGAGAAGTTTGTTGTTGCGCATCAACACCCGGAGGTGGCGGTGGCGGAGGCGGATACGCTGTTGGCGGCGGCGGCGGTGGAGGATCTGCTGGAACCGTTGGTTGTAGCGGAAACGACAAAGGCGGCGGTGGCGGTGGAGCTGGTGGAAGCAACTTCACAGGAACGTTTTTAAACCCAATAATGATGGACAGCATTCAAAATGGAGATGGAATGATCGTCATTTCGGAAAACTGTTCTGCATCATCAGCTTCACTGTCAACAACATCTTGCTATAGCTATACTTCTCCAAGTGGAAATTATACTTGGACTTCTTCCAATACTTATATGGACACAATCCCGAATGCAACAGGTTGTGACAGTGTACTTACCATTTTGGTAACGATTAACGATACAACCTATGGATCTGAATCCGCAACTAGTTGTGGTAGCTACACCTGGGCTTCAAATGGAATGATGTATACAAGTTCAGGAGCATACATGGACACCTTGGTTGGAGCCCTGTCTTGTGATTCAATCACTACTCTAAACCTTACCATAAATAATGTAGATAATGGCGCGTCACAAACTGGACCAATTGCGCTCACTGCGAGTGCAGGTGGAGCTATCTACCAATGGATTGATTGCGATAATGGCAATGCTCCAATTGTAGGAGAAACATTTCAAACATTGATTCCATCAACAAACGGAAACTATGCGGTAATTGTAACTGAAAATGGCTGTACTGACACATCTGCTTGTCTTGCAATCACTGAGGTAGGAATCATTGAAAACGATTTGGGTGCTGAATTACATGTATCCCCGAATCCAACAACTGGTCAAGTTACAGTTGATCTAGGAAAAACGTTTAGTAAGATTGAAATTCGAGTAACAAATGTTCTCGGACAAAAAATTTCTACAATGACTTACTCGGATGCGAAGAGCATAAGTTTAGAAATTGAAGGGGCCATCGGATATTATTACCTCGATATTATTTCAAGCGAAGGTAAAAACGCACGGGTCAAAGTATTCAAGAGCGAATAGACGATCTAGTAAACAAATGAAAACAAGAACCCTTAGCAGATCAAGCTAGGGGTTTTTTAATGACTTCTGATCTTCTTCAATCCTTTTAATACTCTCTTGAACATCCATCAAAATGTTCCTTTTGGGGAGTTCAGCATTTAGATGAAGAATCATTCATTCCCTCTTATGCCACGCCTTCAATTATTGGTTGCACTTATTATACTCTTCAGCTGCACAGAAAATCAGGTTCCCAATTCTACTGCTAAAACCATAGAACCACTAGAATTAAAAGACTCATCTAGGATCACAACTCAAGTTCACTCCCAAGCTGATTCGCTTTCAAAAATTCCGGCATTGAATTATACAGATGCGCGCGACATGAAGCAAGGCCAATGGAAAAGCTATCTAAATGGTAAGATCTGGAAGAATGAAAATTACGTCGACGGTAATTTGCACGGAAAACGCTGGACCTATCAAGCGAATGGCGACGTGGATGAATCAAACTATATTAATGGTGTCCAGCAGGGTTATTTTATGCACTATAAACCAGGCGCCATCGCGGCAATATATGCTTCACTCTATGAGGAAGGAAAAAGGATTTGGTCGACTTTTCCTATCCAAATCCACAATTTTATGATACCAATCAAAGGATTTAGTTCGGAAGTAGAAAGTGATTCACTTAGAATTCGAGTGCCGTATAATTCGGGGAAATTACTTTCAGAAGGTTTAATTGATCGGGATGGAGCACCCTTTGGAGACCACCAAGTTTATTTGGAATCAGGGGAGCTTAGAGCAATCGTTCATTACGATTCAGATTCCATTTCTACTTTTGATTTACACGGGCATTTGGAACAAAAAATAGCAATAAGAGATATCGGTCTCACCACCCTTCCTGCTAAACGAAAAAGGCACTGATTTAAAACCAGTGCCTCTCAAAATTTTTTAGATGGATCTACTCTTCATCGTCATCTCCACCACCCATCATCAATCTTCTATTTCCGTTGTTCGCTTCAACTTCATCGATCAAGGCTTGCAACTTAACTGCTAGAGCCTCGAAGCGTTTCACCTTAGTTCGTGACTGATTGGCAAGCGCTACATCATTATTTTCTTCGAATTCTGAAATTTCAAAATTAAGATCTTCAATGTTTCCTTGAATTCCTTTTGCGATGTATTCCATGTTTTGAGGTAAGAACATTTGCATGTACATTCCTCCACCTTCACTCAGTTTCTTATACATTGGAACTGATTTTTCGTAAATCTCCACATCACAACGCGACACGAAGTAGGTATATGAACTCATCAATCCAAGTTTGTCGAAACCTTGAATTACTGTTCCATTGAATGCATTTTCGAAGAACTCGTACTTCTCAGGTCCAGCATGACTAGCATATAGTTGAGCCACTCCAACCAACATACTAGAAGATTTTTCCTTTTCCAAATCTGCTGCTAAAACCATTGCTCGATCTGGATTATCTTGTCCCAGTGAGCTCAAGGCAGTTGTAATAACTGAATACGAAGAATCTTTCGCGATGCTCGATTCATAGATAGGTTGAATTTCAAGTGGCTCGAGCATTTTACCCAATTTAGAGATTGCTGTTGATCGAACTCTTGAATCAGGATCGTTCACTGCTAAGCCTTTTAACTTTTCAATTCCAAGATCTCTATTTGCATCTTTCAATTTTGTTGCCTTCTGTACTGCTTCTACTCGGATTTCCCAAAAAGTATCATTCATAGCATCTAATACCAGTTGCTGACCTTTCTGAGATGGATCCTTTGATCCTTTCACTAATCCATCCATTCGCGCTGCATATCGCTCGCCATTGTAATACTGGAAGAGATACATTTCCCGTGATTTCTTCTCGCGTTTTTTTCCGAGAATCATTTGCTCATTATCGTAAATGATGCAATCAAGTTTGCCAGAATAAGGAAGTGTGAACGATTGAGAAATCTGATCTACAACTATTTCATGAATCGCCTTTCCGTCTGAATCGAACAATGCTATTTCCATTGGAACTCTGAAAATTGGCGACAACTCTAGGTCTTGTTTTTGATCCACAGAGATCGTTATTGTATGTCCTACCGTGTCAATTTCTTGATCGAATGCTAGAATCGGGTGACCTGATCCTAAGTACCATTGATTGAAGAACCAATTCAAATCTTCTCCAGACACTTCTTCAAATGCTAAACGCAATTGGTGAAATTCTGCTGCTTTGAATTTGTTTTTTTCGAGGTAGAGTTTCACGCCACCGAAAAAGGCTTCATCTCCCAAATAATTGCGAAGCATGTGCAAGATTCTACCACCCTTATTGTAAGAGTGTCCATCAAACATTTGTTCTTTATCATCAAAATCAAACCAAACTAGGTCGTGATAACCTTCCATTTGTCCTGTTTGGAAATATCCGTCAGCTTCACCTTCTGCATTGTAATCAGCCTCATCAACACCAAATCTATGCTCATCCCATAAATACTGAGAGTAGTTGGCAAAGGATTCATTCAATGTTAAATTCGACCAAGATTCGCATGTTACAAGGTCACCAAACCAATGATGAAAAAGCTCATGGGCGATAGTAGATTGATCATTGCCATCCAATAATTCACGATCCGTTTTATAGACATAATCTCCGAAGATTACTGCCCCAGTATTCTCCATTGCTCCAGACACATAATCACGTACTACGATTTGGGTGTATTTATCCCACACGTACTCAACTCCAGTCAATTTTGAGAAGAATTCAATCATTCTAGGTGTTTCACCAAAGATTGCTTTTGCATTTCCCTCCCATTCAGGCTCCACATAATAATTCACTTCCATCTTAGTGCCATCTGCCCGTGTATAAGAATCTTTCACAATTTTGAATTCTCCAATTCCCATCATGAATAAGTAAGGAGCATGTGGTAAGGTTTGTTTCCAATGATCCACCCGTTTTCCATCTGGAAGTGTTTTACTCGAAATCAAATTCCCGTTGGAAAGTGTGATATACTTATTCTCTACTGTAATAAAAATCTCTTGAGTTGTCTTCGCATTTGGCGAATCAATTGTTGGGAACCATACTGAACTAGATTCTGTTTCTCCTTGCGTCCAAATTTGCGGCATTTTATTTTCGTCTTCCCCTGTTGGGTTGATGAAGTACAATCCTTTATCAGATGTAATTGCCGCACTTCCTCCTTCTTCTCTTTCTTCTGGCTTCGCGACATAATCAATAACAACTGTGTACTGCTCACTACGTTTGTAAGTCGCTCCTAAATCGATGGTAAGAATGTCATCCATATAGGTGAACTTTAGCGCATCTGGTCCACTCACAACCGAATTAATCGCCATTCCCTTTGCATCGAGAATCAGCTTGTCTGTTGCATGGAAATGTGGTTTTGCCGTAATCGTAGCAACTCCATTCATCTGTGATTTCTCCCAATTAAAATTGACTTCCAATTTGGTATGAATCAAATCTGTTAAGATCGTTTCTGAAGCATTATAATTGGGTCTCTCTTCAGGAATCATTGCAGCAAGCTCTGTGAAGATCTCATCTGTCAAGAATTCGGGCGTCTCCTCTACAACCACTAATGGTTCGTCCTCTGGCCTCACTCCACATGATGTGAACACTACTGCTGCTGCTATGATTAAATAATTCTTCATACCTCGTTCATTTTTTTGCGTTACAAAGAAGGTAAATAAAATTGATTTGTGTTCAAATAATTACAGCATCGGACGTTGATTCTCTTATTTTTGTACTAAATAGATGATAAATGGCAAATCCAATCTGGACTATTGATGGGCAGGCGGTCAACGGAGGTGATAATGGCGTGTTGACATGGGAGGATTATCGCTTCTTCACACTCCTGCATCACGGTAAACTTTTTCATGGAGAAGTGATGGAAGAAAACATCGAAAGTCATTCCATAACACTGAAGATCAATCACCGTGTCTTTGTAGTAAAAAAGAACCATGAGTTGGACGAGTTAATTGCCTCCTTGGGATTGGACAAACCAAAGGTGCGTCAATTGAAAGAACTTTCATCGCCAATGCCGGGAAGAATCGTCAATATTGCTGTGGAAGTTGGACAAGAGCTGAGCCTTGGAGAAGAGCTACTTTCTCTTGAAGCTATGAAAATGGAAAACGTCCTCAAAGCAGAAGGAGTTGGCATTGTTAAAACAATTCTTGTCGCTAAGGATGATATTGTTGAAAAGGGTACTGTCCTGATCGAATTTGAATAGCAACTCCAAGAATTTCACGTACACCAATTTATTGGACATAAAAAAGGGACCCTTCCGAGTCCCTAGGATTATTAATGTGCTATCTGAGCGAATGCTTTTTTAATGATCAGAGGGTAAATTGTACCGAACTCTGTTATGCACCACTCTTGGAACCGTTTGATCTCTTCTGCATCTGTGATCCACTTTCGAGCTTTCAGCAACTCTTTCTGGAAAAGTTGAGGGTCGAAGCTTACACCGCGCAGGATTTTCTTTGTAAGTTCTAACATAATTTATTGTGGTTTGAGTGTCAATATAACGATAAAAATCCTCTGATCTTGTGTAGACAAATGTTAAAAAATGGAAAATCAGGTAAAAAGAGCCTTAACTAACGGAATAATTTGAAGGTGTTAATTCTCAATCGGAAACATCCTTTATTTTTACACTATGAAAATAACACGGTTTCTCACACTCGCCATCTTATTGATTTCATTTGTTAGTTCTGCTCAAGAAGATAAAAGCACTTGTGTATGCGACACGACTTTTAAAAAGCTGGCTCCTGGAACATTGCGGAAAGATTCAATAAATTGGGTGAGTGTTGAATGTTACTATTGGAGAAAACGGATGAAGGGTGAGCCAAAATCCACAGTGAATTATCAAAATGGGGTGAGACATGGAGAGTTTATTACGTACCATCGGAAAGCCTATTGGGTGTTTGTAAAACAGCGTGGATATCAGCAGGCGGTACCAAGAAGAAGACGCAAAGTGCGCGATTTCTATCGCAAAGAAGGGAAATCACTCTTTGGTAGATCAGAATCTGGAACATACGCCAATGGAATGAAAGATGGTGTATGGCATAAGTTTGATACAAATCAACGAATTGTTTCGTCCATTACTTGGAAAGAGGGTGTAGAGCTCCAGCCTGGGCAAACGTGCAAGGGAATTTACGATACCTATGGGTTTGATTATCGCAAAGCATTTGATTCGATCATGAAGAATGTGGGAGATTCTCCCGAGAACCAATACCATTATAAGGAAGATGGGAAAACTGCCATTACTTACCATACTTCAGATTTACAGCTAAACGGCGAAATGAAGATTTATAAAAAGGCGAAAAAGCCCTACCTTCGGACGCAGTTCTTTTTTGAAGACAATTGCCTAAGCGGTCAAAGTGTGACCTTCTCGATGAATGGGGATACCACTAGAATTGAATCAGATTATCGAAATGGTGTAGCCTACAAGATTGTAAGTTATACACCAGCCTCTCGAGGCACAGCTTATTACCGCGATCCTAGAAATTCCTATGAGCTCAATTCTGAGTATCGAAATGGATTGGTCATAGAACGACGAGAGAAGTCTCCACGTAAAAAATAAGACACAAAAAAAGCTCGCTAGCAATGCCAACGAGCTCTTGCAAATAAATTTCTTCTATTGCACCTCTGCCTCAATTACATGGTAAATCTCTTCTGTAATTGCATCTCTGACATAAATAAATAAGTGCATATTAGCTGCGTTGTATTCACTTGGCAATTCATACGAGTAATTGAAATAATACTTTCCGTTTGTTGCGTTCAGATGATCAGCGTCAAGTTCTCGCCCAAATGTTCTGCCATCAATGCATCCACGCATAACATTGTGATGCACATAGGTTAATGAATCATTTGTTGGTGCAGGATACAACTGTGGTTTTAGAATTGAGTCTTCAACTAAATAAACTACTGTTCGAAGTTCAGTTGTTAGAAGACCAGCATCAAGAATGTCAAGTTCTGTATGTAAGAATATTCCTCGTGTAGCAGGATAATAATTAAGAACGCCTTGAATATTGACCTTCAAATCATTGGTTGCAAGTATCGAATTTGCAGCATTCGTCCAATCCGCAGGACCAGTGATTGGTGAACCATTACCGTGATCGACTCGGCTAACAGCGCCATATGGATTCCCGCTAAAAGGGGAACTAGGCCAATCATTGCCAAAATAAGTTCCAATCGCTGAAGCAGCCACATTAGTGAAATCATGGTCATAAATTGACGTAGAAACTGGCGCTTGTAGAGGTCCAACTCCACCGGGGCCTGTATGAATTCCTGTTCCAAAGACACGCCCTGGGTTATCTTCTTCAAGTTGTGTTGCAACAGCTCCTGCAGCAGGGCAAAAGACACATTTATGTCCCGTAAAATCTTCAACAAGTACATTCCTATCCGTGTTAGGATTGTCTATAAATGTTGGCCATGCATTCGCTACATCTACATAGTGTGTGCTGTCTCCATCAGGATAAAGCGACCAATCCAACTCACCAGAACTGATATTCGGTGGGAATGGGTTCTCAACCTTATCACATGATGCCAATCCAAAGATCGCAACTGAAACTATTAATAATACCTTATTCATATCTCGTAATTTTTAGAAGCTCTGTGTAAAGTTCAATGTAAGTCCATTAGAAGCAGGTACAAATCGGCAAACACCACCAACACAGAAGAGTCCTGCTCTTTGGCGGCCGTAACCAACACTCACTCGAGTTGATTCTCTGATGTATCCAAATGATCCATATACATAATGTAATTTCAAGTCATCTGTTGGATTACCATAATTGTACTGATCCATAATACTGAAATACCAGTGTGGAGATACAGTATACTCAATCAACATGGTCGCCCAATTTCCCTTATCTGTAATTTCCTCATTCTCATCCTTTGCGACAAATAACCCTTGCAATTCTGTACGAATCGAATGTTTCGAATTGATTTTAAAGCTCGCTTCGATGACACCAATGTTTGAACGAATCAATCCATGAGCATCATCTGTTACTTTAGAAACGTCATTGTTAATCGAAAGATTGTAATAGCTCAAGCGAAGACTAAACTTCTTCGTGAACTTTCGGTAGATATTCAAATTGATGTCCCTCCAATAAAGACTATCACTCGTTCCAAATGGCTTACTTGTATATGTAACCCCAGTAGAATCAAGAGGGTTAATTCCGTCAGTACTGATCTTAGGTTGATAAGCAGTAGAGAAGTTTGCATTAATGGAAGTTCCATATTTTCCACCAACTTTCGACCCTCTTTTGATGGTGTAAAGAACTTCTGCCTGATAAGCAATCTCACCAACTGGCTGAGTTGCGTATGGATATAAAGAAGCTACCAAGTTATAGGTATGTGTTTTATTCATTGCCGGCAAGTAATTGATGAATACATCCTGCAAATCTTTCGTTCGATCAGAACGATAACTCATATTATCTACAGACTTTGCTGAAAGAACAATTCCCAGACCTTTTTGTGAGTATCCGAAGTTCGCTAAAGCAGCATGACCATAATTGTAGATATAACCATTGTCAACAGAAGGGTCTTGTTCCTTAATAATGTATTCTCCGTCAAGTGTAAATTTGCCATAACGCAATTTCATTCGACCTCCATAAGATCCAACATTTTCAGGGAGAATTAAATCATCTCTATCGTCCTTCTGGAATTTACTCATAAATGATCCACCAATAGTGACATCAAGTTTCTTTCCATTCAATTTCTTAAAGGTTGAGTTCAGATTCATTTCGGCATCAAACCCACGAACGATTCCATCAGAATGAACGATCCGTCCTTCTTGAAAAGAAAGTCGCTGGTAACCATAAACTCCTTTGATTGTGACTCCTTTGATAGGCCGAAGAATTATTCGACCTCCATCCATCATATTGTCATATCCCAATGCGCGATTCTCATAAGCTCTAAATATCATCCCTGAGCCAAATTGCTCATAAAACGACCCAAGAGTTACATCCACAAAATCGTCAGAATAGCCAACATAGCGCATTCCAATTCCTGTTCCATCAAAACGATTCGGGTATCCTTGAATACGAGGTAGGTAGGATTCCAAACGCATTCCTGCCTTGAACTTACCATTCGTATAGAACACATTCATATAAGTGTTCAGGAGTCCTTTCGAATCAGGTTGGGTCGCATCAATCAATGTATCTTGATTTAGATACTGAAAAGTACTCTCAACATTTCCCGTAATTGAACCTCCATTGTTTTGACTATATCCTGCCAGGGATATTGCCGCTGCAGCTAAGCAGAGGGTTATTTTTTTCATGTAATATATAGTCTAAAATGTAAACTTTATTTGCACTTGTCTCTATTTACCTGCCGCAGCCTTCTCGCGTTCCACTAACGCAACGATTTCTGCATGCAAGAGTTTCTCATCTCCTGGCGAAAAGTTGTTGTGTGAATAGACAATATTTCCTTGTGAATCTAATAAGAAAGTATGAGGAACATTATTCACTCCCATCGCACGTTTGAAATCCCAGTTCGTATCCATCAATACTAAGTAATCCCATGACTTACCATTAACGTACATTGGAACAGAGTTCACTGTCTTTTGATCATCAATAGAAACTGCAACTAAATTAACACCCAATTCATCTTGCCAATCAAGGTAATCATCGTGGATCGTATTTAACTCTAACTTACACGGTGAACACCATGTTGCCCAGAAGCTGATTACGACAGGCCCATCAAATCCAAGATTTGCAGTGTTCATAGATTTTCCATCCATGTCCTTTAACTCTACAGAAACTACCTTTTTCATAGATCCATGGTCCTCTACTACTTCAGTTCCCTGAGCAAATGATCCTACTGTTAATGATAGACTTAAAAATAGTAATGCGACTTTTTTCATAATTCAATATCTTTTTTGTTTGACAGCGATTATCCAAAAACCCTGCCGAATCCAAATGTACAGCTTATTTCGGGTTTTGCAGATTAGAAGTTCAATTCTAATATTGGATTCCTGTCAGCCCATATTTTAACTTAAATCCTTTTAAATAGGGGTTTTACCTGCTTAAACTTTGCGTTTCATTGTTTATGTGGTTCTTCCCCTTGCTCTTGGACTCCTGAATGACACTAACGTTTCTAAATCGGTTCATTGCCTTGTTTCATTGATCTGTCCATTCACGGATAAAGGAAATCCCCCAAACCCCAGGAATGACTAAGGAAAGTGGATTCATTTGATGAACAGATGACTAGCTGTTATTCTACGACTATTTAACAAATTCATAGACGCGTGAATTCTATGCATCCTACTTATGAAACGCAAGATTAAGCACGTCGAAGCGAGGAGCTTACGCCGTACCTTGGTCAATAAAAACAGATAAGACATGAAAAAAATACTCATTACTATACTCGCATTTACAGGGGTTACCCTAAGCTCTTCTGCTCAGATAGTCTCTATAGAAATTGGTGCTTCAGGCGACATCTCTGGAACGCAATATGACATAACGTCCGCTGGGGCAGAAGTCATTCTTGATGTTGAAGTCCACAATTTAACAGCTGATTCCATGAATTTGGAAGTTTCTAGAGAATGGCTTACACATATAGCAAGTTGGCAAGATTATATTTGCTGGGGACATGAGACTGATCCTTTTGGAGGTAAATGCTATCCAATTGACTCGGTAAATACTGTTTTCACGGGCGATACACCTGTTATGATCCACGAAAATGAAGGTGGATCCTTGTCCATTCATATCTTTCCGAATGCGCCAGATGCACCTGATTATGGATGTGACGTATACCGGTATCGTATACTTAACGGTGAAATCGAGGTAGACTATATTGATATAAGTGTTTGCAAAACGATTGGAGTGATTGAAGTAAATCCTTCGATTTTATTCTCGATGGCGCCCAATCCAGCAAGTTCAACGATAACAATTAGCTCAAATGAGCTTACGCAAGGGAACCTTACAATGACCAATACAATGGGTCAAATTGCAACGAAAACAACTTTTGAAGGAATGAGTAAAACGATCGACATTTCTAGTTTTAAAAACGGAATCTATTTCATAACTGTTGAAACTGAAGAAGGCGAAACGAGTACTCAAAAGATCATTGTCAATCATTGAAATTAAGCTTGAATAAGCTACTAAATAGGATTGAAGTGACTCAGAATTTTTTCGGCACAAATGTCTTTTCTGATCAATCGTCACTGAAATTCGAACGATTATATATGTTAAATCTTGTTATCCTATTGACTTGATAAATCATATAAATGTAATTATAAACCTGTTATACAGGGCTTTAGATGTTTAAACGGTATGTTTTCTAATATTTGGTGCGATCCTTGCGATCTATCAAAACATATCAATGAAAGTCCTATATTTGTTAGACAAAATGAATTAGTATGAAAACAACGTTACTCTCTATACTTGCAATCACTGGAATTTCAGCATTGTCCTTTGGACAAGTTGTCACAATGGAAATTGGAGCTTCAGGTGATATATCAGGAACAGAATACACTGTCACATCAGCAGGTGCTGAAGTGGTATTAGATGTTCATGTTGCTAACCTTACAGCAAATTCAATGGATCTTACGATAACAAGAGATCGTATCAATCCTCAAACGAACTGGACGGATTATGTATGTTGGGGACATGAGACTGATCCTTTTGGAGGAGTATGCTACCCGTTTTATGCGGTAAGCCCATGGACGACTCCAACAGCAGTAACTATTGATCAAGGAGAAGGTGGTTCACTGGCTATTCACATTAACCCATTAGATCCTGATTTTGGATGTGTGGTATATCGTTACTATGTAATGGATGGTTCAGTAGCTATTGACTCTTTAGACATTAGTGTTTGTAAAACTGCGGCAATTGAAGAAGTTAGTCCAGTACTTACTGTATCAGTTTCACCAAACCCTGCGAATTCCTACGTGACCGTTAAAACAAATGGTGTTGACGGAGCAACAGTAGGAATGGTTGATGTTCTTGGTAACGTAGTTATGAAGGAAACATTCATTACAGCAAGCAAAACAATAAACGTATCGAATTTTAGAAACGGAATCTATTTCGTAACTGTTGAAGCTAAAGGAGCAAAAACAATTAATCGAAAAATTATCGTTCGTCACTAAGCGAATTGCTTAATAGATATTGAGGCATCTTGTTCAACAGGATGCCTCTTTTTTTGTCCCGCGCATTTCGTATCTTTGGGTCAATGATAAATCCCGAACTTCCTAGTATCTACTATTTGGCCATGCAAGCTGCCATTGAGGCCTCAAAAGTCATCTCTGAGATTTATAAGGAGGATATTGTTCCAACAATTAAAAGTGATGGCTCTCCAGTTACTAAAGCTGACTTGGCAGCATCCAAAATTATTGAAGCGATTTTGAAGGATACTGCTATTCCTATTCTAGGGGAAGAACTCGAAAAAGATAGTTTTGAAATCCGTTCCAAATGGACAGAAAATTGGTGCGTTGACCCACTTGATGGCACACAAATGTTCCTTCGAAAGAATGGAGAGTTTGCTGTCAATATTGCACACGTGAAAGAGGGTAAAGCAATTTTTGGAATCATTGCAAGTCCAATGGATCTGCAACTCTTGATAGGAGGTCCAGAATATGGTGCATTCATCCTCGATTTCAATCAACTTGATGATCGTACAAAATGGAATGAATTGTCGCCCCACAGTAATGCGAATGATCCACTCGCTATTATTTGCTCAAGAAGTTACCGTGAAGGAGATGGGGCTGAATCAATGAAAGAACATACGAAGGATCATGATTCTATCTATATTCGAAAAGGAAGTGCGTTGAAATTTTTTGATCTTGCATTAGGAACGGCAGATATTTATCCGCGTTTCGCCCCAACGATGGAATGGGATATTGCAGCCGGACAGGCAATATTAGAAACGCTTGGAGGTACTGTGATTGATGCTCATACACAAAAGGCGCTCGTATATAATAAGGAAAGTTTGTACAATCCTCATTTTATTGCAAAAACCAAAGCATTGACAGTATGAGCAGGTTGCTTTTACAGATCGTCACTCTTCTTCTACTGACCAATCATTCGATGGCTCAGCAAAATTGGCTTCCTCTCAATTCATTTTATAAAGATCAATTGCTCTCCAATAAATTGAGCGAACCATACAACCAAGGATCTTTCTATCCTGTAAATGAAGCAGACTATAATCTAATGCCTAAGATTATAGATTCTACAAAACGATATTATGATGCAACCTACATTCTGTATCAAAAGCATCTTTTCGAAATAAACGCAAAAGATGTCTACATCACGATAAGCGCTGCAGCGAACATTTCGTACGGCAAAGATTTTGGCGATACCACTGAGCGAAACTTGCTCCACAACATGCGTGGTGTTCATGTGGAAGGAGACTTTTTTAAGACCTTCTCATTCGCAACAACATTTTATGAAAATCAGGCACGATTTAGTCCATATGAAACGAACTATTACATGTCTGTTGGTGAACAATACCCTACTTCCGACACGACTTATTCCACTCAAAATGCTGTAATTCCTGGAGCAGGCAGAACAAAACCCTTCAAAGACGATGGTTTTGATTTCGCTTATGCAACAGGCTATTTTGTTTACAGCCCAGTCAAAACAGTGCGAATCGCAGCTGGAAATAATCCACAATTTATTGGCGACGGGCATCGTTCATTATTGCTTTCAGATAATTCCTACAGTGCTCCTTATATTCGTCTCGACTGGAATATTTCGGATCATTTCAACTTTTCTTATTTGCGCTCAAGACAGATAAATTTACTTCGAAGAAGTGTGAGTAGCTCAGCAGAAGTTTACTATGAGTCAAAAGGATATTCTGTGAACTACTTCACTTATAAGCCAACTAATAAGTCTAGCATTAGTCTTTTTGAAGGCTCAGTTTGGAATCGAGGGAATGACACAGTCAGCCATTTCTCGCACCCGTTGTATTTCAATCCAATTCCCGTTTTGTCCGGCCTCATTTTAAAGGATCAGGATGAAGTGGCATCTCTTTTGGGTCTCAATATGAACTTTCAGATTGCAAAAAAGCATCGTGCCTATGGTCAATTAGCGATGAACGATTTTAATACTTCCAAGATCGCGTATCAGATAGGTTATCGAGGTTATGACTTTTTTGGATTGAACGATTTTACGCTGCAACTTGAATACAATGGTGTTCCTCGAGGCGTTTATGAAGTGAGTAATCGAAGACTTAACTACAGCCATTACAATCTTCCTGTCGCACATTCAAAAGGCAGTGGATTTAGTGAATTAATCCTGCGAACAAATTACGAGCACAAACATTTATATGCAGAACTAAGCAGTGTGTTTTATCTCACCAAAGATTATGTGGAGAATGGTCATCTGTCTGTTTCAGATTTGGAACCAGGAACGGACAATACGATCTTTTATCAATCTGTTGAAGTGGGCTATCGATTTAATCGAAAAATGAACCTTGTCACATTTATTTCTTGGAGATATCGCACAACTACTGAGCCTATGACACAGACTGCGAATATTATTCAGGCTGGCTTCAAAACTTCACTTACGAATCATTACAACGATTTTTGATGAAATTTCTTCTCTATATAGCCCTTTTTATTCCCTCAATGGCCTTCTCACAAGGAGCTATGGGTATGCTTTTTGAAGAATTGGCGAGTGATTCGATTGTTGCTCCTTCAGTGAAAATTCATACGAGTATTAAACCAACTATTCGTCAAGTTTCTGATCGTGGCAACTTTACGCTTCTTACGTTACTCGCGGATCTAAATTATGCCCAGACAACCGAGTCCAATTTTAAAGTTGGCCTTGGAACAGAGTTTTCGGCACTCTTTAATGACAAGTGGTTTATTAGACTTGCCGCTGTTCAAGGGATCAGTAATCTGGATTCACTCTATGAGCCTAAATCATACGTTCTAGCACCTCAGAAAGATTTTGATGCCTATACAGATCTTCGCGGAAGAGTTTCTTATACACCCAATCACATCTTTAATTTCCAAGTTGGTTTAGATCATAATTTTATTGGAGAAGGAAGTCGCTCGTTGTTTTTAAGCGACTATGGAAAGCCATATCCTTTCGCGTTAATCAGGGCTAATTTCTGGCGTTTTGAATACAGCATCATGTATCAATTTCTGAAGGAGAGGGATCAAAATAAATGGGAAGGGAAATTCGCATCGAGCCATCATATTTCATTTAATGCAACCCCTTGGTTAAACATTGGCATTTTTGAATCTGTCATATTTCAGCCCAAAGACACGTTACTTCAAAGAGGGTTTGACGTAGAATATTTAAATCCATTTGTGTTCTATCGCCCACAGGAGTATTCCTTAGGTTCTTCAGACAATGTTCTGTTAGGAGTGGAAATTTCTGCCGTGATTGAGAAGAATCACACCATTTATTCTCAACTGATTTTAGATGAGTTTTACCTTTCTGAGCTTCGCGCAAAAACGGGCTGGTGGGCAAATAAATTTGGTGCACAAATTGGGGCCAAGGGAAGGTTCTCAATAGGAAAAAACAAATTCTTCTATCGAGCAGAGTATAATTTTGTTCGCCCGTATACCTATTCGCATATTTCTGAGGAACTAAATTATGGGAATCAAGGCTACAATTTGGCACATCCTTATGGTTCGAATTTCATGGAAGCCCTTGGAGAACTTAAATGGTCAATGAATAAATGGAGCGCCAAGTTTTTTATGAATTATGCTTTAAAGGGAGAAGCTCAGAATGGATATAATTATGGTGGAGATGTCTACGACTCATATGTGAATAGACCCTATGAGTATGGTCATTTCATCGGGCAAGGTCACCAAGTCAATAAAATGAATTTTGGTTTAACGGGTGCTTATCAGATTTCAAAATACGGTAAGATCAATGTGTTCGTAGAAAATTATCTTCGCTTCAATACTGATATGAACGCTCCTAGTTATGTGCTTGTTGCAGGGATCAGAAGCATGCTCTGGAATGATCATCGAAACTATTAAACATAAAAAGGCGCCAATTACCACTACGAATTGACGCCTTTCCGCTATCGGACTGTTTGTTATAGTTTAGCCTTAGGTTAGTATTACAACCCGATAACGTGTTTAACTTCGACTTCAGTGATTTTTCGCAGTTCACCCTCTTTATTCGTATAGGTTCGATTCACTAATCTCCCATGAATAGCGAGTTGCTTGCCTTTATCGCCATAACTTTCTATGAATCCAGCCAGGTTTCCCCACGCAAAAACGCGGTGCCACTCAGGTTTCCCACTTCCGCTCTCTGACTGTTGGTTGGTAGCAAGTTGAAAGCGCGCAACTTTTGCGCCACTGTCGAAGTTTGTGATTTGTGCCGAAGTACTCATATTGCCTACTAAGGTCACGTGGTTTTTTAATGTCTGCATATCGTTTGTTTTAAAGAATTATTAAATCGTTTACTTCTACTTCAGAGATGAATTGTCGCTCGCCATTTCGGTGATAAAAACGCGTTGTTAGCTTGCCTTCAATGGCCACCCTCAGTCCTTTCGATCCGAGTTCATCAATTACCTTGACCCATCGTCCCCAGGCACAGATTCGATGCCAATGACTTCTGTTTTTCACCTCTCCATGCTCATCCAGATAGGTTTCTTTCGTAGAGAGCGTGAATTGAACAACTTTTCGACCATTGGGAAGCTCATAAAAGCGCGGCAGTGATGTCATTTTGCCAATCAGATTAACGTGATTAATGCACATTTCCTTTTTGCTAAAGAAAATAGAGCCAGCATCATCGCTGGCCCCATTCGCTGTGGTTAGGCTACTGTTTCGCATTCTCTCGAGGCGTTAACAATAGAAAATCACGCATTTCAACTGAAGTTCCGTAGCGTTTCTCACCTTCCTTCGTCTCATAGTTGTTGTTCACTAGTTTCCCTTCAAGTACTATCTCGTGTCCTTTATTCAGAATTTGCGACGCAAGTTCTGCAGTCGTCCCCCATGCTACCACGGAATGCCATTGTGTGTTTTCTTGCCATTCACCCTTCTTGTCCTTGTATGACTCATTCGTTGCTATCGAAAAACGCACTAACGCTTTACCCGATTCCATCTTTACTACTTCTGGTTGCCCTCCTAGACGACCAATCAAACTCACCTTGTTTCTCAACGTGTTCATACTTGTACTTTTATTAATTAAACATGATATTCGTCTCATCTGAACTCCTTGTTCGTCATCGACACTGCAAAGGTGGGGTACATTCAAAATCAGAAACGGTTATTTGTCGCTTACTGTCGATTGTCTTTCGTTTGTACGCGTTTGTTGTCGTTTTTATTGCTGATTTTCAATTATTTAACCAAAAATATTTTCTAATAAAAAAGTTGATTTATTTCAACAAAAAATCAAATCTAGCCTCAATCTCAAGAATTCACCTCCACTATTCTGGATGACTTTCCAGCACTACAATCTCAATCCCCATGAAATTTGTACTTTTATCTTCGCTCGATTAAACTAGGAGCATATGCAGTCAAGCCAATCGCGAATGAGAAACCTACTTCTTACTTTTCTAATTTCCATTCTTGTAATTGGCTGCGAAAAAGCTCCAGAGCAAAACAATGATAGTGATCCCTATACTCGCCCTGGAATTAGTCAAAATGGAAATGAGGCAAGCAGTGATTCTGAAGCTCTCAGAAAAGACATTTTGACACTTGAGCATCCTATGGAAGAAAGGTTGTTTTGGGGGATTATTGATGGGTCAGTTTCAGAAACTGAAGATCAATTAGAGATTATTCGAAAAGAACTCAAGAAGTTCAGTCCTGAGAAAATACTTGGATTTGACGTTCGTATGCACATGCTTTTACACGATAGTTATTCTTCGAAACTAATGTGTGCCGGAGAAATTATGCATCACAATTGTCCTAACTTCAACTTCGAAGAATTTCGCTGTTGGATTATCCTCCACGGAAAAGAAACGTATCACGAAGCGAAGTCCAATCCTAATTCGTTAATTCAGCACTTTGGTCCAGAAGAGAATTGCTACTCAAGTGCCATGTTGCATCAAGTGGCAGCTGAGGTTCTAAGAGAAGTCCACGATTTGGAACTAAGCAGTCATATTGATAAAGTCAAATTTCCCTTCTACACTGAAGACTATCCCAAGTTAAGCAATGATTGGAGTACAGACCGCCCACAAAGCATGAGATCCCATTGTCCTCAGCTTTTTGATGCTTGCTGGCAGTGAACGATAATCCAGTAAATCTGTACTAGTCTCTATGAAGTATTCCCTGTTTGCAATGATGCTGATGATGGTACTAGTATCGTCTGCATCTACGTCCATTCACATCATTGAACGAGATACAATTACCCCACCTGATGGCCGTATAGAAATTACAGGGCAAGAAGTAGATGCGTGGTATTCTCATGGTGGAGATTTGGCCAAAGTAAACGCTGTAAGATTTCATGTCAAGAACTCAACGAATAGTGATGTTTTAATTAATGTTCGTGAACTTGCTCTTGTCCATACAGATAGGGAAGGAAAAGAACAGTCAAAAGCACTTGTCTTGGCGGGAATGGAACTCTCAAATGAGGGCATAATCGACGACTTTGTTTTTCGAATTCCTGCCAACAGTTCACTAGATTTAGATGTGATGATTGAGTCAATTGATATTGGGATCTTCTATTACAAAAGTTATCGTGCCATTCGTTTGTATGCTGACATTGACGGAATTTCAATTACATCTGATGCAGAATTGGATGTAATGCGAGAGGACGATTACGACTATAAAGAATCACTGGAAGATTAGACTAGTAAGTGTTTTTCCCTCAGATTTCTTGGATTGATTCGCGCCGTCAGAGTCGTTGCCGAAATAACTTATTCAAATTGTCATCCACGTTTTGACGATAAATGTAATACGCGAATCCTTTGAAAATTATCACTTTTTCTGGATAGGCATGACGCGTTATTTTCGTTCGTCTACGAATATTGACACTGTCCATTGATAACAATCCGAAAATTTGGGCCCCGTGTACTTCTTGAACAGTATAAAACAACTGACTTCCTGCATCCAAGTGCATTTCTCCTTTCCATTTTCGCTCTTGGTGATAAGAGATTTCCACTCTATCGAGCTCCTGTCTCCGATTATCGAGCCTGACTAAACAAGCGTTTACATGATCGAAAATATACGTCGTGTCATCTTTCACAAATAAGGGATTGTAGTAGGGTCGAACCACAAACTCACTGTAGAATTGTCTTCGATTCAGATGATTTCGAACTTCACGAATCATGTCTGGTTGTGGAAGCCCCTCTAGGGTTTGATTCTCCCATGTGGGTGCTTTGTTTTGCTCGTTTCTCGCATAATTCCTTCTCAGCCGATCTTCTTCCTTGAGAATTTCCTTCTGTGTATCTTTCACGCTCCTAATCAAGGAAGAATCCTCAATTCGATAAACATCATTGAGCACCCAGTCAAATTTACCTTTTTGATAAAACTGCGTAGTTTGGTTATTATTCCCCATTGATTTAAACATCAATGCCTCGCTATTGTTTGCCAAACAATTTTTAAAATACAATTCATATTTACTTCTGGGATAACGCTTAATGATCACCAATTCATCTTCTTGCTTCTCAAATTGATACATGCTATCCTTGCTCATCAGATATAGAAACCCTTCGCAATCCTGATAAAGCGATTTGGGGTGGAACATAATCTCCATTTTTATCTCTGGTTCCATGTCGGCATTGAGTGAATACAGATAGTACCTTCTAAATCGATTGAGAAGAATGAATGTTCCCGTCAATCCTACCTGAAAATCCATTATGTAACAACGTGAATCCTTGTACGCAACTTCTTTTTTGCGAATAACACTTACCACCACTTCATCGACCTCTTTAGATCGCAGAGAATCATCCTGGGCATAAGAAAATGAGCCTCCAAAAATGACGATTATAATGATTAAGCCTTTCATTAAGTATGTGTAGACCTGAAATTTAGTATTCGTTCTTGATAAATCCTATTACCCCTGTCGTCTATTTACTCTAGCACTCAGATCAATGAGTCAAGTGCACATTTGTGATCCATTTACAATCCAATGTCTTTAGAAAAGCCAATAATCGAATCAAAAAAGCTACTTTAAACGCTAACCGTTTTGATTTATTTTTAGGATAAATCAGACACTCATACAGACTAATGAAGTACAAAATCCTCTCAGAAGAAATCGTTTTCAAAGATCATTTTACAATAAAAAAAGCCACGATCGAGCATGATTCTTTCGTCCAATCTGAGCCAGTTGAAGTGCCGCGACTTTGTTTTGAACGAGGTGATTCAGTGGCAATACTTCTGTATGAAACAGACACAGATACAATCTTATTTACGAACCAATTCAGATATCCTTCAATCAAAGAGGGAGATGGATGGATTTTGGAGTTAACTGCTGGATCAGTTGAAGAAGGCGAGGAACCTGAGGTATGTGCAAATCGGGAAATTGAGGAAGAAATTGGCTACACTGGAGGGAAATTGGCATTCATCTCTTCTTTTTTCGTGTCCCCTGGTGGATGTTCAGAGCGCATATTTTTGTATACTGCTGAAGTGCAATCAACTGATAAAACAGCCAAAGGTGGAGGCCTTGAATCGGAAAGTGAAGATATCCAATTGGTGAAAATCCCGCGAGATGAAATTCAATCCATGCTTCAAAATAATGAGTTCCGCGATGCAAAGACAATTATTGGGCTCCAATGGTTCATGGCCAATCACTCAGTTGGGTAATTAAGCCTCTTGGATCGACATTTAATTCAATTTCTAGTTATCTTTACCTCATGAGAGCAGTACTTGGTAGCATAGCTGGATTGATTGTATGGACAGTAGTTAATATGGGAATTATCTCATTATTTGTGCGAACTGATCCATCAGCAGACTATAAGGATCCAAAAGTGCTTCTTGAAATGTACAAGAGCTTCACGGCAGTTGATTTTATGATTCCTCTCGCGGCACATATACTCGGATTACTTGCTGGTTTGCTTGTCGCTCGCGCGATTTGTAAAACAACTTTGCTTCCTATAATGGTGATCGCGAGTGTGCACATGGCGGGAACTGTTATCAACTTATATGAGTATCCACATCCAATATGGTTTGGAATCGTTGACGTAATTGTATCCCTATTAATTATAATTTCATTTTTTAAAACGCGTAAGACTTAACAGATGTTTACAGGAATCATTGAACAGTTGGGGACGGTTAAATCCATTGTGAAAGAAGGTGAGAATGTCCATTTTACGATTGAAGCCGATTTTACGCACGAATTAAAAATTGATCAAAGTGTCGCACACAATGGCTGCTGTTTGACGGTGGTTAAGATTGATGAAGGTCAATATGTTGTCACGGCGATTCTGGAAACTTTGAAGAAGACTAATCTTGGCTCGTGGGAGGTTGGAACAAAAGTAAATTTGGAACGATGCATGCTCATGAATGGCAGACTTGATGGTCATATCGTTCAAGGACATGTTGATACTACAGGAACCTGCACGGAGATTGTAAATCAAGATGGAAGTTGGAAATTCACCTTTGGCTATTTGGCAGATCATGTTACTGTAGAGAAAGGTTCAGCAACCATCAATGGAACAAGTTTGACGGTCGTTGATTCTAAGGAAAGTGAGTTCTCAGTATGCATTATCCCTTACACGTATGATTATACAAATTTTCATACCCTAGAAATTGGAAGTACGGTCAATCTCGAATTTGATATCATCGGAAAATATGTTGCTCGATTACTTCAAAAGTAATCTAACGTCAGGTTACAACTAAGCATGCAACCAACTGAATAAAATCCAGTATAGCAGCCTAAAACCTATTTTGTCCACTTTCTTTTGAGACGCTTATTCACTTTCTTTCGAAAACGCTTGAGTACTGTTTCTCTGCTTCCAATATTGCCAAACTTGAGCATTTCAGCGTGAACACATTTCCCATCTCGGAAAAACTTGAATTGGAAACTAACTGATACTGCATCCATTCGATACAAGCCAAAAAAGCTCGCCTGTTCCAAAGATGTTTGAAAATCATCTTTTATGTTTCCAACTAAGAATTTTCTGTCGAAACCTCTTACGGTAACAAGCACATACGTGTCAATTCCTTTGGCCTTAACAACATTGATAAGTGAATCACTTGCGAGCATTCGAGAATCACCCCCCATCTTAAGAATGTTCAAGGACGGCTCTGTTTTTATACTATAAGCAGTAAATAAGTCTGTCAAATTAATCTCGAGAGAATAACGGTCTTCGGGCGTATCCATTTGACCAATAACCAAGGCATTTTCTAGCTTGATTGAAGTCTTAACCTTCTTCTCTTTTTTTGCCTTCTTTTCTTTCTTAGGCTTATCATTCTTAACAGTTTCTTCCTGTGCAAAAGAAGTTGCACCAATGAAGAGGATCGATAGTAGGATGAGTAATTTCATGTTAGAAAATTTCTTTAGCAATTGATCTGACAGAACTGGAATTGGACATTGTATAGTAATGAATGCATGGAACTCCAGCCGCTTTTAATTCTTTAGATTGGTGAATTCCCCATTCAATTCCAACGGCAGCAACTTCTGTACTATTCGTACATTTCAATAATTCCTTTGACAAATCTTCGGGATAATCAATGTGGAAAAACTTCGGTAGAAATGAAATGTGATTCATTGATTTTATAGGCTTCAACCCTGGAATAATTGGCACTGTAATCCCAATAGCGCGACAGCCTTCAACAAATTCAAAATACTTTTTATTGTCAAAGAACATCTGGGTCACAATATATTCTGCACCAGCATCAACCTTATCTTTCAAGTACTTTAAATCCGTTGCAAGATTCATTGCCTCAAAATGCTTTTCAGGATATCCTGCTGCTCCAACGCAAAAATCAGTTGGGGCCAATTGAATATCATCCATCAGATATGTGCCACTGTTCATTTCTCCAATTTGACCGATCAAGTCAACGGCAAATTTATGCCCATCTGCATGCGGTCGGAAATTTGATTCTGTTTTAATAGAATCTCCACGCAAAGCAAGGATATTATCAATTCCTAAGAACTGCAAATCTATGAGTGCGTTTTCCGTCTCCTCTTTGCTAAACCCTCCACAAATTAAATGTGGAACTGCATCAACTTGATACTTGTTCATAATTGCCGCACAAATCCCAACAGTTCCTGGTCGCTTACGAATGGCAATTTTTTCCAATAAACCATTCTCGCGCTCCTTGTAAACGTATTCTTCGCGATGATAAGTAACATTCACAAATTTCGGCTTGAATTCCATCAATGGGTCAATTCCATCAAAAATTGATTGAACATTTTTTCCCTTCAATGGTGGAAGGATTTCAAAAGAAAACAAGGTGCTTTTGGCTGCCTTTATGTGATCGGTAACTTTCATGCTATAAACTCAATAGCGGCAAAGATAATCTTTAGAACCATGTTGCGATAACTAAAGGAGTCGAATTTAATCAGACTAAGCAATTAATTCGCGAGAATTGGGAATTCTTAACAGGAGAGTGCTCGCAATCGAAAGACTACTATAAAAAGAGCTCTGCATATTGCAGGTCTGACTGAGTTGTAATTTTAATGTTTTCGATATTTCCAGATACAGTTGTAATTCGGTAACCTGCCTCTTCAACAAGGCTCGCATCATCTGTAATTCCCTCGTGGAAATCCCTTTGGTAGGCATCAACAAGGATCTCTCGTTTAAAGCATTGAGGAGTTTGAACGAGCATGAATTGGGTACGATCAACAGCCTTTGTCATTTCTCCATCTAATTGACGTAACGACTCACTGATTGGAACTACCGGAATTGCAGCACCTTCTTCCTTGGCTGCCTTGATGCAGTCGCGAATTGTAATCTCACGCACGAGAGGACGCACACCATCGTGGACAGCAATGATTTCTCCTGTACATTTTTCCAAGGCATTTTGAATGGAATGAAAACGCTCTTTGCCACCAGATACCACACGATGAGGAATGTGAAAATCATATTCACTCATGAGCGATTCCCAATGGTTCAACCAATCTTCAGGCAGTGTTAATATGAGTTCCATCTTTGGGTCGTACTGATAGAATTGCTCAATCGTGTACATCAATACTGGCTTTTCATGGAGCAACATGAATTGTTTTGGAAGAGACGACTTCATTCGACGACCAATCCCTGCTGCTGTTATGATTACTGAAACTTTACTCACTCTTTAAAGATAGTGGATTTATGGTACAAAAAAAGGTCATTCAATCCTAATTTCTCAGGAGAATGACCATCTCTATATCGTTTGATAAATTTACTTTAATTTGCCTGGTGTTGCTTCAGCAGCTTTATTGAATTTGTGCTGCTTATTTAACCAGATGAACATACCTATGAATCCAACAACAATCAATGTGTAATTAAAAATATTGCCAATCGAATCAAGTGGTGATAAAACCCATTGAAAAATATCTCCTAATCCCCAAAAAAAATCGTACGAGCTCATAAGTTCTTGTTTTGTTCTTTACAAAGAAAATCAATTTTTTTAATTCTCTTGTGGTTTTGAAGGTAATTTAGGTTGATTCTAGATATTAAAGTGATATTAGGACTCAAATTAATCTCTCACACTCTCCACCATCAAGGTCAACTCAATAAACTGCTCGACGGATAAAACCTCTGGTCTCAATGCCAAATACTCGTGCTCGAGTCCTTTGTCCTTAATCAATGCTTTGATTGAATTGCGAATGGTTTTTCTGCGCTGATTGAATGCCATTTTCACTACTTGGATGAATAAAGCCTCATCGCAAGGCAGCTTGTCTCGCTCGTTTCTAGTGCATCGAATAACTCCTGACTTCACCTTGGGTGGCGGATCGAAAACGTGTTCATCTACAGTAAAGCAATATTCAATATCGTAAAATGTTTGAACCAACACTGAAATTATACCATATCGTTTAGTTCCTGGTTTTTCGGCAATTCGCTGTGCCACTTCCCGTTGGAACATTCCCATAATTTCTGGAATCTGATTCCTATACTTTAAACATTTGAAGAGAATTTGAGAGGAGATATTGTATGGGAAATTCCCGACCACAGAAAATGGTTCTTCGCCCATGTGATCCTTCAATTCAGTTTTTAAGAAATCAGCTTCAATTATTCTTCCTTCCAGAGATTTGAAATTCTTGTGCAAATAGGCAATGCTTTCTTTATCAATTTCCATCACGGAAAGCTCCAAACCATCCTTAAGTAGAAACCTCGTGAGCGCTCCCATTCCAGGGCCAACTTCTAATACGCGAGAGCAGTCTCTATGACGGGTAACTTGCTTCGCGATCTTCTCACAGATATTTTTATCTATAAGAAAATGCTGTCCTAGGTATTTCTTCGCTTTAACACTCATAGCTTGAATTCGTCCAAAATTGTTAGCATTGTTCTGAAAGCGGCAAATCTTCCCGCGTACTTTTCCTTGTGCTCTTGCTGCAACCTTGGCGCATGATTCGCTTGATAATTGTCGAATATCTCTTGCGTAGAAGCTACATAAGAGATTGCAAACGTGTAACCTCCTTCTTCTTCTCCATGAACCCGAGAAATTCTACTCTCCACAAAGCAACCCGTGTCCATTACATCAGGAATATGCGTTTTGCGCATCCATGTCAACCAATCCAAATGGATCTCAGGATCAATACTCACGGTTACATTGTATAATATCATTCCGCAAAATTACGTAAAAACATTAGGTCTATTCGCAGTTTTGTATCTTTGCATTATTCATCTAGATACTATGAAAAAAAATCTCTCTCTTTTTCCTTTCCTTTGCGCCTTACTTGTTAGTTCATTTGGCTTCTCTCAACAAACAGTTGGACTTCTAGAATGGAATGCTGGTGTAACTGATGGTTATACCCTTTTCACACCTGAGAATAATTCATCCGTTTATCTGATTGATAATTGCGGAGAAAAGGTCAATGAATGGACTTTTACTGAACGGCCTGGCCTTACGTGCTACCTACTTGAGAATGGGAACTTATTGAGATCGGGGAAAGATTCTCTTGAGATTAGAGATTGGGATAATACATTAATCTGGTCGTATGCCATGACGGCGAATGGGCTTTTGCAGCATCACGATATTGAGCCTCTCCCGAATGGGAATATTTTATGCATACTTACTGATCTATATACTCAAACTGAAAGTCTTGCAGCTGGAAGAAATCCTGCATTGGGATCTGGAAACTTCAAGCTGGATAGATTAGTAGAGATCCAACCAACGGGGACAAACGGGGCAATTATTGTTTGGGAATGGAAGTTTTTCGACCATCTCGTGCAGGACTTTGATAACACGAAAGCAAATTTTGGAACTGTGGCAGACAGCTCCCAATTGTTGGACGTGAATTATAACAACCTACAACTAGTAGATTACACGCACGCAAATGGCATTGATTACAATGCAGAGTTAGATCAAATCATTATTTCGTGTAAAAACACGAATGAGCTATACATCATCGATCACAGCACTACATCCTTGTTAGCCACTGGACATACTGGGGGAAATTCCAACCGTGGAGGGGATTTTTTATGGCGATGGGGGAATCCACAGGTCTATCAACAAGGAACGGGAGCCGACCAAACTTTATTCGATCAGCATGATCCAAAATGGGTTCCATCTGCATTTGCTGATTCTGGCAAGATTTCCGTGTTTAATAATAATGGAGACGGCAGTGCAACGTTTAGCTCGATCCACTTAATTATTCCAGAATTTGTGGGTAATGCCTATTCAATGGATCCAAATAAATTTCTCCCATTAACCTATGATTGGTCTTGGAATGGTTCCATTTTAGGAGCCGTCGTTTTCTCGAATAAGAAATGTGGGATGCAAGTGCTTCCATCTGGAAATGTCCTATTCTGTGAAACACCAACAGGGATGATATCAGAGATCACAAAAGCTGGAGAACATGTTTGGAGTTACCGAAATCCTGCTGGAAGTGGATCTGTGATCTACGATCAGTATGATATTATCACTACTGCTGACAATGGAATATTTAGGGGTGAACGTTACCCTTCAAATTATCCTGGACTCGCTGGCGAAGATCTTACACCACAAGGAATCATTGAAAATCAAAATGTTTTAAGTCAGAGTTGCATATTGGGAACTCCAGAGATGGATGAGTCTTCTGGTATTTTCGTTGTAAATCCTGTTACAGAAGATCGATTGGTGTTCAATCAATGGGTAACACTTGATCATCTTGAGATTCGAGATATTATGGGCAAATTGGTCTTTTCTAAAGATTCTTTCAATGGCTCAGAATGCACTGTCAAACTCGAAAAAGGAACATACTTTTTGCGGGTTAATTTCGAGGGTAAAATCCTTCAGCAAAAACTAGTTGCTTATTAATAACTTTCTAGAGTCTTGTGAATATCTACCAAGTGTACATAACCACTTTTGGATCCCATGACCATAAATTTCGTGACACCATTTCGAGGACGAATTAGCTTGTACGATGAGTCGATTGTTTCAGCATAATTGCCATCTGTAGAACAAAAATGGTGCGTGAATTTATCAGATGGTAAGGCACCTGTTGAGGCTCCATAAGGCGCCTTGAATTTCTGATAATCGTTTCCAGCGACAATGAAAATTGTGTTGAAAATATTCATTTTGAAAGTCTCAGTTTTATCTGGATGAAGAATCAGTGAATACACCCCTCCATTTGCAATGTTCTCCGAAACATACACGATAATATCATAATCTGATTCGTTCTTAATAATTACCTCATTGATCCCAGATTTTGTGCTCAGATTTTTGACGCCAGAAACGCGTTTGAATGTTAGCGAATTCTTCTTTGAGAGGCATGAATCTTGGGGGTAGGTATCTTTAAGTTCAGCGTCCAAAACTAAGTCTTCATAAACGCGTTCCATTGTTGTATTGATGAACGCATTGCGCAACGTCAACGAAGCACCCCCCATGTCGTAAGGATTCATTGGGTCTATCTCAATTAGATTTGGATCGTATTGGTTGTCCATCTCCTGCAATAGTGAATCGATTCGAATTCGTTCGTCCTGTGTAAACTCCTTGAACGAAGTGTTATTGGTGAATTGTGGATCTTCCACAGTGCTAAATGGTTGAAAATAGAGAATCCAAAACACGAAAGTAACCATGCCTAGCATGAAGATTACACTGCCTATCGTTTTCCAACGAATAGGAGTTCTTCCTTTTGCACGGTTTCGAACACTCAATTCACCGGTCGCTAAATCGCGACGTAAATCAATGATTTTATAATTGTGCTCTGTGTTTAGTTCCACGCCTTCGATCCTTCTCAACGTCCAGTTTGCAAAACGAACCGTACAAGCTTTGACACGAAGGAAATCTAATATCCGATCAATGTAATTTAATTTGAGGGCATATGAAGCACGTGATAAGTAGTTAACTGATCCAATAATTTCGTCTGAACAAAGTGGCTTTATTGTATCAATCAAAACCTGTTCCTCAGTTGCAGCCTTTGCAATTATTTTTCCTTCTTCAAGACGCTGACCAATGGACGAGAATAACTTCGACTCAACAACTGCACGATGCTCTAAATCCAATAGCTGTACGAATGAAAATGCATGGTACAAATCGAGATCGTCCTTAGGTGAAAAAGCAAGAAGAACTGCTGCCAAAG
>JBLHON010000003.1:0-35430 GCA_047621865.1 Crocinitomicaceae bacterium
TTACATTGTCGCTTAAAAGTCCATCAACTGTTGTGTAATTTGTAAATGTTTGTGCAAAGGATGTTGCTCCAATAAGCACTGCTGCTGCTGCTGCTAATAATGTAATTTTCATAGTGTTTTATTTAATGTGTAATCAATATTTTCTTTGTGAGTCGAGTATCCTCAAAATCCACTCGAATAATGTAAACGCCGCCCGCTAAATCGGCAGTATTTACAGTTGTCAAAACTTCTCCATTTATCGTTACTTCTGGCATGACAGTTCTACCATCTAAAGATGCCATCGTCATATGCGCGATCGATGAATTATTGAATCGTAAATAAACCTCATCACTCGCAGGATTTGGGTAAACGAATAGTGTTTCTGTGATGAATTCTTCATCTGCTCCAGTGTTTTCCAATCGATAAGATGGTCTCATTTCGATAAAATCACCCGTTCCATTTGGATATCTTCCCGTACTTGAGATTGCTAATTGTTCTCCAAAAATGACCGAATCAATAATAGTCCCATCCGCGTAAGAAAGCCACAAGGACTCACCCTCAGAAGATAATTCGAAGGGTGCATGAACGCCAAATTGACTCATGTCGCCATCAGCCCAAACAATTGTGTAAGCTCCAGGCTCGACATTTACATCTGGCATTGCCCATTTCAGCAGATCATTTGCATCATTTGAGAAAAACATTCCACCCGTGGAAATTGCGTAATCAGTTGTGTTGTAGAATTCAATCCAATCGTCAAACTCACCAACTGGATCTGATTGCGTGAATTCGTTATTCGCCATCACCTCATTAATTACAAGATCCAAGGGTTTTACATTTGACTTTATCGTATAGAATTCGTGTGCTGCTCGTTCTGGCGAGAATCTTCCAGCAGAATCGTTTTCAGCATAGATGTAATATTCAACTAGGTTCGAAATAGCAGTAATATCGACACCATATATGTTATCAGCACCACCACCATCACCGTGCAAACCATCGTCTTTCATATCGAGAACAGTAAACAGGGCATCATGTGCAAATCGATACGCCAAGAATACATCTGAGGGAGATCCTGTGACGTATGCAGTAATCCAAACTGTTTCGCCAGAAGCTGCATCATTTGGTGTTTCTGTAACTGCAGATATTACGGGTACATTTTGATTTCCAGGAGCAGCTAAAAGATAAGCTGCTCGATCATCCATTAATTCTGTAATTCCAGGATAATCAACAAGATCAGAAACTGTTGCAGTTATATTATTCGTAAAATCAGCATACGAGTAAAACTTATTCGTGTCAGCCATCACACTCGAATCAATAATGCTTTGAAAATAAAGTGCGCGACTCAAATAATCTTGATTGGTGAAATTTTCTTCAACAATCGTACGAATGTGTGCGAGATACATTCGCTTATAGGTATCATTTATAAGCAAATTTCGAATCAATGGTCGCGGCTGCACAGAAAAACTATTGAGATGCTGTAAAGGGTCAATGTATTTCGCTTCTTCAATGGTAAATCCATCCCAATGATCAGACGCATCTGTCAAACGATAACTCGCAAAGGACATGTTCATATCCCAGAGCAAAGAATTAAATCGACCTTGATTATCCATTGCCAAATAATAGTTCTGCGCGTATCCAATGTAACTATCAAAATTGATGACTGTATAATTGAACGCGTGCATCCAAAGTGACTGATCAACATTAAGCAGTTCAGCAATATTCTCAGGTCCATTATTCAGTGTGTCGATCAATTCTTGAAGATCATACCAATCCTGTTCGTCGTTTGATTTCAATTTATAGAAGGGGAAATATTCGCCAATTTCTGTACCTGGGCTATCGCTCAAGTTCGAATTCTCTCCATTGAGATCAAGACTCTCAGGATTGCCTTTGAAAAACGAATTGTCACGGCTCCCAAAATGATTTTGGAGAAAGTCTTTGTTCACAGCCTCCACACTCGTATAGAGCCCTATCAAGGTGTCATTGATGTACACGTTGGCGTAATTTGCTTCACTTGCAGGCATGTACTTTCGTGCAATTTCATACGAAAGTACTTCGCGAACAAAAGATGGATCCTGAATCACATTGCTCAGTTTGATTTTGGCATGTCCAAGATGATTCTGTTCATTCCCGAGGTAATCCAAATCAATATTCAATGGATTTTTATCGCGTGATGAGCTGTAAGAACTGAAGCCTTTATAGCGAACGCCAACATTGCTATAGAATGAATTATCGATAGTCACATTACCAGCCAAACGCTGTTGATCTCCCAAAATATAGAGGCTATCAAGAAGCTCATCCCAATTTGATTCTACAAAGTACAACCTGATTTCAGGAATATTATCTATAGCGTAAAAATCCGATTGAGCAACCAGATTTTTACTGCCACAAATACATGTAACCAAACAAAGGAGTCCTACAAGTTGATATTTCAAGTGTTCGTTATCTTATTAATGATATTTTTTTTGTCGTTGCCTTTTGACCGTCAAAAACCAATGTTGCGAAGTATACCCCTTCCGTGAAAGAAGTCAAATCTATGGATGAAGCATTTGTGATTTCCAAAACGATATTTCCAGAAATGTCACGAACTATAATATCAAGTTGAGTTTCACTCATATCAACCCCATCAATGTTAAATATTCCAGTGGATGGATTTGGATAAAACGCTATGTTTTTCAATGTCTCTTCATTGATCGAGAGAAGCCCACATGGGTCAGCTCCTAACAATGCCACAATACCAGGATCGCTGCATTCATATCTGAAAGCCTTATAAGGTCCTTCAGCATATTGCCACACCAAATTATCACTCGCATCTACCTCATACATGTATTGACCTGAAATGTTTACAAAGGTATTTCCATTTGACATCCTGTTATGTGATGATTGTCCAGTTGCAGAAACCAAACAAACATGTCTCCAATCATACGATGAAGGAGCATATGTTGAGCCAGCCATTGTATAGTTAAATCCAGCTTCTGGAGCCTCAATTGCATCTACTACAGAACCACCACCTGAACCTCCTTCATTGTTTAAGAATTGAATAAATCCGCCATTGGGTCTACCATCATCTTCAATCCATCGTGGATCATGGACTGCAGCAGCAATTGTTTGAGTTCCTGTAACTCCATAATTAGATGGGTTTCCCCATCTGTAAAGAATATCTCCACCCATTCCAGAATTTCCACCAGCATGTGATGCAGCCTCTGCAGTTGTTGTGCTATGATCAATCACATAAATTTCACTCGTGAATCTAGAGCTAAACACCAATTGATCTAATGTCGAGTTGTAATCAATTCCATTTACATGGAACCAGTCGTACTCATCCCAAAAAGGGATATCCCAGACAGTAAGCAAGTTAATATCCATTAATTGCGGATTGTTTGCAATCACACCATAATTATCTTTAGTAGGATCGTGGTCTTGAACCATATGATCCCAAATATGCCATTCCCATACAATATCCGCTGATGCACCATTTTGTTGTAATTCAATAAAATGTGTTGGCCATTGCTCAGTTGCTGGATCATCAACTCCAGCCTGAGTGCACTCCGCTGATGTTTTAACTTCCCAAGCTGTCAAAATCACGTTCCCGTTTGGCAATAGGGTAATATCATGATGCGAACAATGATCTGCATTCGAATAAACATATTCCCAAACAACTGTTCCACTAGGGTCAATTTCTTGAACTTTACCTCCAACCGCTGCACCGCTCAGTACGTTTGAACCATGTTTCGCTCCTCGAACAATATTTCCATTATCTCGAAGAAGTACCGTATAATTACACTCATCGGCAAGAGACCAGGAGTGCGCAATGTTTCCATCTTTATCTATCAAATACGTTATAAACTCTTCCCCTTCATTGTAAAGGGCATAACCATCAAACGATTGACTAAAAGCTGGCTGCGCAAACGTAAGAAGCAGTAAACCAACAGAAGTAACTATTTTATTCATCATTCTTTAATTTTTTTCGCGCACTTTTCAATAAGCTCGCTGTCATAGGTAAATCACTTATTTCAGCAAGTACAACAGTACTTTTTAGCTTGCTCAAATTACTTTGACAAAATACGAAAAAACAGTAATTCTACTACTCCCAAGTGGAAGTACTAAAATTTTATGCCTCACTAATTTTCTACTTTATTAATGAGATTTTTTTCGTCGTTGCCTTTTGACCGTCAAAAACCAATGTTGCGAAATAAACCCCTTCCGTGAAAGATGTTAAATCTATGGTAGAAGAATTCGTGATTTCCAAAACGATATTTCCAGAGATGTCACTTACGATAATATTAAGCTGAGATTCGCTCACATCAACTCCACTGATGTTAAATATTCCAGTGGATGGATTTGGATAAAATTCTATGTTTTTCAACGTTGCTTCATTGATGGAAAGAAGTCCACATGGGTCAGCTCCTAACAATGCAACAATTCCAGGATCACTACACTCATATCTGAAAGCCTTAGTTGGTCCTGCTGCATATTGCCAAACAAGATTATCACTTGCATCTACTTCATACATATATTCACCAGACACATTCACAAATGTATTCCCATTGGACATACGATTATGCGCTGACTGACCAGTTGAGCTTGCTAAACATTCATGTCTCCAATCGTATGCTGTAGGTCCATATACTCCCCCTGTCATCGTATAAAGGAATCCAGATTCAGGAGCCTCAATAGCATCGACTACTGAAGAATTTCCTGATCCTCCTTCATTATTAAAGAATTGAATGAATCCACCATTTGGTCTTCCATCATCCTCAATCCATCTTGGATCGTGGACTGCAGCAGCAATAGTTTGTGTTCCTGTTGCACCATAATTAGAAGGGTTCCCCCAACGGAAAAGAAAATCTCCACCCATTCCAGAATTTCCACCAGCATGTGATGCAGCCTCTGCAGTTGTTGTACTGTGATCAATAATATAAATCTCACTTGTAAATCTCGAACTAAAAACCAGTTGGTCCAATGTTGGATTGTAATCTACTCCATTGACATGAAACCAATCGTATCCTCCTCCACCTGGGCCTCCACCAACGCCAACTGTGAGTAAATTAATATCCATTAATTCTGGACTATTTGCAACTACGCCATAATTGTCCTTAGCTGGATCAAAATCCTGAACCATGTGATCCCAGATATGCCATTCCCAAACAATAGTTGCAGTTGCTCCATTTGGTTGCAATTCAATAAAGTGAGTTGGCCATTGTTCTGTCGCTGGACCATCTACACCTGCCTGAGTACATTCAGTATCAGTTTTAACTTCCCAAGCAGTTAATATTACATTTCCATTAGGTATTAATGTGATGTCGTGATGCGAGCAATGATCAGCATTAGAATAAACATATTCCCAAACTACTGTTCCACTTGGGTCAATTTCCTGAACTTTACCTCCTATAGCTGCTCCATTAAGAACATTTGAGGTGTATTTTGCTCCACGAACGATATTTCCATTGTCGCGAAGAAGAACTGTATAGTTACATGCATCTGAACATGACCATGAGTGAGCAATATTTCCATCCTTATCAATTAGATAAGAAGTATTCTGATTTTGGAGGTTATACAATGCATAACCATCGAATGTTTGACCAAAAGCGGGTTGCGCGAAAGCCAATAGAAGTAAGCTGAGAGAAGCTGCAATTTTTTTCATAGAATAAGAATTCAAGTAAATTTAACGGTTTAGTTGCGCTCTTTCCAATAAACTTGCGGTCAATTTGAAATAAAATCTTTTTATCTCAAATTCACGAAGATAAATCGGGCAGATTTGTCATTATTTCCAAGCAAAATCGTACTTTTGAGCGCTATATTTTCATAGCAAAACACGAATAGAAAAAACTATGGCATCACCAAAAATCATTTATACACGAACGGATGAAGCACCTGCATTGGCAACGTACTCATTCCTTCCTATTGTCGAAACGTTTACACAAGCAGCTGGAATTTTGGTGGAATCCCGAGATATTTCTTTGGCTGGGAGAATCCTTGCGACTTTCCCTGAAAGTTTGAATGAAGATCAAAGACAATCAGATGATTTGGCTGAACTTGGTGCATTGGCGAAATCGCCGGATGCCAATATTATTAAGTTACCAAACATTAGTGCTTCAGTTCCTCAATTAATTGCAACAATTGAAGAATTGCAAGCAAAAGGATATGCGATTCCTGATTATCCAGAGGAGCCGTCCAATGATGACGAAAAAGCAACTAGAGCTCGCTACAATAAAATTAAAGGAAGTGCTGTAAATCCGGTACTTCGAGAAGGAAATTCCGATAGACGTGCACCCAAAGCAGTAAAACAATATGCGCGCATGAATCCGCATAGTATGGGAGCATGGTCTGCTGATTCTAAGACACATGTTGCTACGATGAGTTCGGGTGATTTTCGTGCAAATGAAAAATCCGTTACGCTCGCAAATGCAACACACGTTCGAATAGAGTTTGTTGGCGAAGATGGATCCACAACCCTATTGAAAGATAAGCTTGCACTCCTCGCTGATGAAATAATTGATGCGACAATTCTAAGTAAGAAGGCATTAGAGTTATTTCTTGACGAACAAATTGAGGACGCTAAAGAAAAGGATGTTTTGTTTTCATTGCATATGAAAGCTACCATGATGAAAGTTTCTGATCCAATTATTTTTGGACATGCTGTAGTTGCATTCTTTAAAGACGTCTTTGAGGAGTACGGGACAGTTCTTGATGAATTAGGAGTTGATGTACGAAATGGCTTTGGTGATTTGATCAGCAAAATCGAAGAATTACCTGAAGAGCAGCGTCTAGAAATTGAAAGATCCATTAACGCTTGTTATGGGATTGGTCCTGATTTAGCAATGGTGAATTCAGATAAAGGAATTACCAATTTGCATGTTCCTAGTGATGTGATTATTGATGCTTCAATGCCAGCAATGATACGCACATCTGGACAAATGTGGAATGTGGATGGAAAGCAACAAGATACAAAAGCAGTAATTCCTGATAGTTGTTATGCATCAGTTTATAGAGTTGTAATTGACTTCTGTAAAGAAAATGGAGCATTTGATCCAACGACAATGGGAACTGTTCCTAATGTTGGATTGATGGCTCAAAAGGCGGAAGAATATGGTTCTCACGATAAGACCTTTGAAATGAGTGGGAATGGAACAGTGCGTGTAGTTGATGAATCAGGAGCTGTTCTTACAGAGCATACTGTTGAGACAGGCGATATTTGGAGAATGTGTCAAGTGAAAGATGCTCCAATTCAGGATTGGGTAAAATTGGCAGTATCCAGATCCCGTGCAATGGGAGTTCCAACAATATTCTGGTTGGATGAGAACAGAGCACATGATGCTGAAGTGATTAAAAAGGTGAATGCATACTTACCGGCACATGATCTTACTGGATTAGACATTCAGATTATGTCTCCAGAGGATGCAACTACTTATACATTAAAACGAATTAAGGCTGGAGAAGATACGATTTCAGTTACTGGAAATGTGCTGAGAGATTATCTAACAGATCTCTTTCCAATTCTGGAACTTGGAACGAGTGCAAAAATGCTGTCTATTGTTCCCTTAATGAATGGTGGTGGTTTATTTGAGACTGGAGCTGGAGGGTCTGCACCAAAGCACGTTCAGCAATTTGAATCAGAAAATCACTTGCGTTGGGACTCTTTAGGAGAATTCCTTGCTCTTGCTGTTTCCTTAGAACATTTGAGTGAAAAATACGATAATCCAAAAGCGAAAATCTTAGCAGACACCTTAGATGATGCTACAGAAAAATTACTCATCAACAGAAAAGGTCCTTCACGAAAAGTGAACGAATTGGACAATAGAGGAAGTCATTTCTATATCGCAATGTATTGGGCACAAGCCTTGGCAGCTCAAGATGTTGATCCTGAATTAAAAGTTCAATTTACTGGCTTGGCTGATGAACTTGTGGCAAATGAAGAAACAATTGTGAGTGAATTAAATTCCGTGCAAGGAGTTCCTATGGACATTGGTGGGTATTACTTCCCAAGTGCAGCAAAAGCTGAAGCGGCCATGCGTCCGAGTGAAACTTTCAATAAAGTATTGAGCGTACTTGTATAACTAAAAGCGACAGTTCAAGTATATGAAATTATGGCTCTTCGTTATTGGAGAGCCTTTTTTTATCTTTAGACACACAAAACCTCTGTATGAAGTACCTGTTTCTAGGATTGGTTAGTCTTTTGGCACTAAGCGCCTCTGCGCAAGAATTTCCAACTGGCTGGGAAGGTACCTACTCAGGTGAACTGATCATTGGACATGCAAGTTCTCCTGGAGACAGATTGGGGGTTGATTTTGTATTGAATGAAATCGTGCCAGATTCCTCATGGAGCTATACGATGACGTACAACAGCTCAAAATTTGGCGAGATCGTTAAGGATTATGTGATTCGAAAAAAAAACACAGATAGTACAGCTTATATTCTGGATGAACTCGATGGAATTGAAATTGAGATGACACTGATGGACGACTGTTTTTACGATTTTTTTGAAGTCATGGACACCTATTATACTTCCACATTACGCAAGAATGGCGACGCGCTTTATTTTGATCTATTTATCGCGTCGAGTATGCCTACCTTACTCACTTCGTCTGAACCAGATGAAGAAGGTAACATTTATGAGGTCAAGAGTTATAAGCCGACACAACATCAATCTGTTCATTTAACGAAGCAATGAAAATACGCAACTGTTCATTATCACTACTCTTCTTAGTATTATTAGCTAGCTGTGGCTCTATCAATCCAACAGCACCCGCAATTGTCGTGGAGGAAAATTATGTTATCCCTGAAGCCCCTGTCTCAGTTATTAAGGTCCCTATTAAGATTAACCTGAAGCCATACTTTGATGCCACAGAGAACGAGCTTGATAAAGTTTTTCGTGGGAATGAACAAACGTGTGAAGGGGTAAGTGTTAAGTATAAATTTGTTCGAAGCCCAATTAAATTTAAAGGAACGGGAACAAAGCTATCCTTTGATGTGGATGGGAAATACTCGCTTTGGTTGAACTATTGCGCGGCTTGTACTGATTTGTTTGCGAGTGAGCCTTACTGCTTGACATCTAGGATTTACGTCACCTGTGGCGTAGACGAACCCATGCGTAAAATACACGTCGGGTATACCACCGAAATTGGAGTGGGTAAGGATTATAAACTTAAGTCTACTACCAAGCTGAAGACCGTGAAAGCGAAATCTCCATGCAAAGTATCTGTCTTTGATTATGACGCCACGTCTGAACTAGAAAAGGAATTAAAAGTAGTTTTAAAGGAGGTCGAAAAGGATATTGACAAGGAGATTTCAGCCATTAGCTTAAAAGCTGAGATAAACGAGGCGTGGAAAATTCTTTCTGCTCCAACAGATCTTGAAGGTTATGGTTTTTTGGAGTTGAATCCACAATCCATTGCCATGGGGAAAATTCGTTATGTTGGAGATACTGCATATTTCAATGCAATATTAAATGCCAAACCTACTATTCTCTCCGCAAAATCTGGGAAGCCAGCGAAAACGCTTCCAAATATGTACACGTACAAGGATCGCAATGGTTTCGATATCAGTATGGATATTTTTACGAATTACGATTCATTGACTTCTATACTAACTAGAAGTCTGTCTGGTATGAAAATAGACCTGAAAGGAAAAGAAGTCATTTTTGGAGAAGTTTCCGTTCACGGAGCAAGTAATAAGCAACTGCACATCAAAGTTGATTTTTCTGGAACAAAAAGCGGAACATTATACTTCACGGGGACTCCCGTTTTTGAGAAGGCAGAACAACATATTTCATTTCCTGATTTAACATTTGATCTCGAAACAGAGAGTGCGCTTCTCAAAGGAGCAAAGTGGATGTTTGACAAAAAGATCACAGAAGTTCTACGTGCCAAAGCTTCAATGGATTTAAAACCTTACTTGGCGACGCTGAAAACTGAATTGAACAAGAACTTGAATATGGAACTTGACAAGGGTATTTTTATGTCTGGACAGGTAAAAGGAATCGATATTCGATTTATTCAGCCTACTATTGATCAATTGCATATTCGTATTCACAGTATTGGAAAGCTTGCAATTAAAATGGATTAAGATTCAATAAGTTCAATCTTATTACGTCCTAATCGAACGATTTCTTTGGCTTCTAGTATTTTCAGTAATCTGGAAATAACCTCGCGTGAACTATTTAAATCGTAGGCAACATCTTGATGAGTACCCACAAGAACATTACTTCCGAGACTCTTTGTTTTATCCTTCAGGTATTTGAGCAATCGTTCATCTAAGTTCATAAAAGCGATACTATCAATTGTTTGAAGCAGCTCGTCAAATCGTTGATGATACGTTTGCATTGTGAAATTTCTCCAGCCAGCAAATTGTGAGGTCCATGCGTCCATAAATTTAACTGGAATGGATAGAATTAAACAGTCTTCCTCAGCGACTGCTCTTATCTCACTCGTCTTCGTTTGCATACAGCACGTCAATGACATAGCACATGAAGAGCCTCCAGAGAGGTAGTACATTAACAGCTCATTTCCTTCAGAATCCTCGCGAACAATTTTAATTGTCCCTTCAACGACCAATGGAATGGTCTTAATGTAAGTTCCTATATCCATCAACATCTCTCCACAAGGCACTTCTATTAATGTTCCAGCTGCCACAATTGCAGATTTAAGTTCTTCTTCATGGAGAGAAGGAAAACGCGTTTCGAGAATTTCTAAAATCGTCTTATTCACAAGTTAAAGATACCAATCCATTTCAAATATTAAGGTAAGTCATGGGTGTGCAATTATTGATTACAAATGATTTCGATTGACCAAGACCATCAATGATTCTGCATATGATCAGCTAATTTTGGGAAGCAATTATATAACGAATCTGCGAACTCAATTTCAAACCCCATAGAATCGATCGCTTTACGCATACAACGCAACCATTCCACTTTTGCAGCATTATCAATTATGTGTTTTCCATGACGCTGTCGCATTCTAGGATGACCATATTGTTCATTATACAGTTGCGGTCCACCTAAGAACTGCGTCAAAAAACGATATTGCTTGTCCCTAATTAGCCCTGGATCCGTAGTAAATAGGTGTGTTATCTCTGATTCATTAAAAATGATATCGTAGAATCTATCTACTAGCACTCTCAATTTTTCTGGTCCAATATTTGTGTATATGTTTTCCACTTCAATCCTTACTTTTCTGTTAACACTAGAATAAACATAAGAATTAACAAATCTTTCGTTAAATTCGCATAACGCAATGATAAAAATTATAGTTCTCCTTCTTCTAATTTCTGGTGTTTCCTGTGCATTTTCACAGAGCCCAGGGAAGTCTGGCATTTCGATGAGTACGTGTGCTGGAGCGATTAACGTCTTTGAGGATGGAGACTTTCACATGCAATTTACTGGTGAAAAAAGTGATGAGAATGGCGTTGAAGCCTATCCATCACTTGGATCGATTACAACTAGTAATTTAGTATGGATCTCGTTTATTGCTCCAATTAATGGTGAACTCACTTTTAGAGCTTCGAAAAATGAAGGCTATCTTCAAATGGTCGTTTTTGAAGAAGTTCAAAATGATATTTGCGCTGAGATTGGTACAGGAGAATCAGAAATTAAACGTTTACATCTTGGAAAAGAAGATACAGTAGTTGGGCTCAACTATGAAATTGGTGGTGGTGTTTTGTATAGCTTACCATTGCGTAAGGGGAAAAAAATTCATATCATGTTCGCGACAAATGAGGGCTCCACAGAGGAGTTGCATCTTATTTGGGAATTCGTTCAATCTCTTCCATCAGACGTTGAAACGAAAGTAGTTGATAAACGCTATGACGAGTTCTCGCCAACATTCAGAATCATTGTAAAGGACAGCGAAACAAACTTGCCACTAATTGCAAATCTTTCTCTGGAAGGAAGTAAAGAGCTTGATGGATTGTACGTGGGTTCTGAGTTCTTATTTAATGTGGATCGAAATTGTAATCTGAATATCAAGTGTGATGTTGAAGGCTACTTTTTTAGCGACCGTGAGGAATCTGTCTCATCCTTTGATGATCAAGAATTGATTGTTCTCCTAGAGAGAGTGGCTTCGGGTAAATCGATGCAAATTGAGGAGATTGAATTTACACCTGGAACGAGTGAAATCACTTCAAGTTCTGAGCCAAAATTGAAACGACTAAAGGATTTCCTAGCATTAAACTCTGATCTTAAGATCCAAATTGAAGGGCATGTCTTTGCACTTGGAAAGAACTCGACTGCTGGGCAAAAAATTTCAGAGGCACGTGCCAAACGTGTGATGAAGTATCTTATCGATAATGGCATAGCAAAAGATCGCCTCAGCGCGATTGGATATGGCAATACACGACCAGTATTTCCGGAACCTCAGTTTTCTTACGAAGAACAAGCCAATCGCCGCGTTGAGATTGTAGTGCAGTAAGAAGGGCGACAGTTCGAACGCTCGATTATCCGATTTCCCGAAACTCGTTTATTGGTAATACAAGTGATCTGTGAAGATGGATTATGCTCCTTCGCTGAGTCCTTCGCCAGAGGCTTCGGCCGCCGGAGAAAGCTACGGCGAAGGCGCTTGGATCGTTGGATAAAAAAGAACGGTTTTTTGACCATCCAAAGATAAAAACATTGACTTTCAATTGATCGAATCCAAAGTAGGCAAAGCCTACGTGTCTAACAATCGAATAATCTAAAGGCGCCAGCATTGCCTCTGCGAAGCTACGGCGAAGCAATGCCGTGTCTATTTATTATATACTCTCAAAGAATCTTTAAATGATGCTGAAAAGATCGCTTTTCCCATTTTTGGATCAGTTATAGACATTGATCTGAAATTTGTTTCATCATTACTTGCAAAATCGTGGTCTTCATTTGAATCTATTACCGTTTTAATCAAAATAGAAGCTGTCTGTTTATAGAACGTATAATCGATGAAATGTTCATTATCTGGAGTGATTTGCGTAAAGTTTCGACCGTCTAAGTCAGAGATGTACAACATAATTGGATCTAGACTATTAAATTTTAAATCCTTGTTATGGTCTCTTTTCACAACACGATAGAAAATCATGGGTTTTTCAAATTCACGATGAATCGCAAAAGATAATATGTGCATCGAATCAAGCATTAATGGATAGGAAGTCTTGTTGACCATATCATAGAAAAGAAGGTTTCGTATATCAAAGTCTTCGCTGTTTTCGTTCACATACTCCAAAGAGGCTCCCGAGTCGTACAATAAATCTGTGTGGGTTGTTCCATTGGTAACGAAGCCAATATTTGATGACGCGTTCGTTGTGGCGAGAGAAATCACTTTATTTTCCGAGTAAGTACGATCAGATACAGCCTCCTCTACTGGCTCTGGTTCACCTTCAATAATTTCAGGTATATAACTGCTTCCAACTGGAAAAACGAGTAGGCTGTCCAACCCGCAATCCAAGGGATCACCAATGATCAGAGCATCCTCTCCCTTTTGAGCAACAGGAACAACTTCCTTAACTTTTTCCCCGCAAGAAGCGAGTGAGCAAACGGCAATTACAATTAGTATAGGCTTGTGCATAGTGTAGTTTTTTTTCAATGTACTACGAACTATGCTCGATTGAAAATTACTTAACCAAAGTTAACAGTTGGGAGAGGAGCGTTTTTTTCGATTGTCAGAACGCCCGATTGTCCGAAACTCGTTTAGCTTTAAAAAAGAGATCTGGGAAGATGGATTGTGCTCCTTCGCTGAAGCTTCAGCGAAGGAGCACAATCTATAGGTTTTAGCCGTGTCCGCGATCTAGCTCGCTAGATCGTCATCACATCTTTCTCTTTCTGATCAATTAATTTATCGACCGCTGTAGAGCTTGCATTTGTCATGGTTTGAATACGCGCCTCGCCATCTTTCATCATATCTTCAGAAAGTCCATCTTCTTTCAACATTTTCACCATGTCCAATGCATCTTTTCGATTGTTTCGAATGGCAACTTTGGTGTTTTCTCCTTCTGATTTGGCTTTCTTTACCAGTTCACGTCTGCGTTCTTCAGTTAAGGCAGGAATCGAAATGATTAGCATTTCGCCATTGTCCTGAGGTGCAAGACCAAGGTTTGCATTGACAACTCCTCGCATTACTTCTTGCAACATTGCTTTGTCAAATGGTTGTACTGTCAATGTTCTTGCATCAAGCGTGTTCACACTGGCTGTTTGTTGCAATGGGGTCATAATACCATAGTAATCAACCATTACACCTAGCAGAATGCCTGGTGATGCTTTTCCAGCCCGAATTCTTGTCAGGTCTGATTCGAGATGAGCCAGTGATTTTTGATTTGCTGCCTCAAACTCATCGTATATCATATTTAATTCTTCGCTCATCCTACTCGTATTTTTAATTAATTGCGAACGATTGTTCCAACCTGCTCTCCTTCTACTACTTTCTTGAGGTTTCCAACTGTATCCATATCGAACACAATTATTGGAAGATCGTTTTCTTTACAAAGTGTAAACGCAGTCATATCCATGACTTTTAAACCATTTCCATAAACATCATCAAAACTAATCATGTCATATTTTGTCGCATTTGGATCTTTCTCAGGATCTGAGGAATAGACTCCATCAACGCGCGTACCTTTCAAGATGACCTCGGCGTCAATTTCAATTGCTCTCAGAGATGCTGCAGAATCTGTCGTGAAATACGGATTTCCCGTTCCAGCACCAAAAATAACTACACGTCCTTTTTCAAGATGTCTCATTGCACGTCTTCTAACATAAGGCTCTGAAATTTCTTTCATTTCGATCGCAGATTGTAATCGAGTTTGCACTCCATGAGATTCCAAAGCAGCCTGAAGTGCCATCGAATTTATCATTGTTGCTAACATCCCCATATAATCACCATGCGTTCGATCCATGCCTCCTTCTTCAGCTTGAACACCTCGAAATATATTACCACCGCCAATAACGATGGCAACTTCGACTCCAGCCTCATGAATTTCCTTGATTTGTTCAGCATACACTGAAAGTCGATTATTGTCAATCCCGAAGGCCTGTTCACCCATCAATGATTCACCACTTAGCTTCAGCAGAATACGCTTGTATTTCATTCTTAGAATTTTGAAATCGAGCAAATATAAGCAAATTGATGGATGATTTATACTCCTCTTTTACGAGTATTCTTGATTCATGACAGGTATTACCAAATTCTGTAGGTCACACGCGCCATTTGATATCAATTTTGAATAAGCTATATTTGACATAGATCCTATTCCTATGAACTCAGTGCTTCGTATACAGTGCATTATAGTATTCCTTCTGGCCTCAATGGTTTGCAGGGCTCAAGGAAACTATTTTTCGGATGAGGAAGTTGCCTGGATTAAAAAACATTCAATTATTGAGCATGGATACGAACCCAATTGGCCTCCCTATGAAATTTATAGTGATGATACGTATACTGGAATTGTAGGGGACTACTTGTCAATAATTGAACGTGAGACTGGAATTGATTTCGTACCAATCAAGAATATCAGTTGGGCAGAATCGATAAAGGGACTCGAAAGTGGCGAAATTAAGTTCGTGCCTAGTTGTGCAATTACGCCTGAGCGCAGTGAATTTCTGGAATTCACATCAGTGATTGTTTCCGATCCTCTTGTTATTGTAACAGCACGAGATGGTGACTTCATTGGAAATTTAAACTACCTCGAAAAGAAAAAGGTTGCGCTCCCAAAAAACTATTACACCATAGAATTAATTGCCGAGCAACATCCATCCATAATTATTGTCGAAAAAGAAACAATTCTGGATTGCTTGAATGCCGTAAGTACAGGTGAATGTGAGGCATTTATTGGATCATTGGGAGTCGTCAGCTATTACATAAATTACAATGGATATACCAACTTAAAAATTGCGGCACCAACAAAACTAGAGGACGTGAAAATTGCCATGGCGTGCACAAAAGATTGGTCCATTCTCTCTGGAATTCTTCAAAAAACATTGGACAGGATTCCGCAAGAAGAACAAAATGAAATTCGTCAACGATGGATTTCTGTGCGTTATGAATATGGGATTTCAAGTGGAGATCTTTGGAACTACATTCTTCTTGGATTGGCTTTGATCGTTTTAATTATAGGTTTTTTCATCTATTGGAACCGGAAACTTCGCAAGGAAATCAACAAACGCCGAGAGGTAGAAACGCGACTTTCTCAATCATTCGTGGAAATCAGTGAACAAAGTCAGGAGCGAAAAATTCTACTCCAGGAGATTCATCATCGCGTCAAGAACAATCTCCAGATTGTTTCAAGTATGATCAAATTGCAAGCCTATCAGAGTGATGAGAACAATGAACCATTTGATTATGGCCGGACGATAGATCGGATAAATGCCATTTCATTGATCCACGACATGATCTATAAGAGTGAGAACGTGAATGTGGAGAATGTTGAATCCTATTTAAGTGCACTTCTCCAAGAAATTATTACCGCACATTCTTCAACGGAAAAAGTATCGTTCACGATCACAAATAACGACGTCTATATTGATCTCAAAACACTCGTTCCAATCGCGATTATCCTAAATGAACTAGTCGTAAATAGTTTAAAACATGCTTTCGATGAGGACGAGCATGGAATTCTTAGTATTACGGTCAACAAGAGAGATGATCGCACTATCTTGATTGGCTATTGCGATAATGGAACTTGGAAGAAAGGGCCTTTAACGAATGGGTTCGGCAGTTCACTGATAGATATTTTTACCGAGCAGTTGGATGGAAATTATACGCTTGACACTACTAGTGGTGCATGCTATAAATTTGAATTCAAGCTTCAGTTTTTCGAAGACAAAGGACATCCTTGATTGTTGTAGGGAGATGGATTGTTGGATATGAACATTTTTATCCCGAGCAAATTAGTTGCTAAAATTTAGGCATAAAAAAAGCCGCCTCTATTGAGACAGCTTTATTCAAATCTTATTCCCTTACGACAATGCTTGACGTTTGAAATCAACAACAGTCAAACCAGCTTCAGTCGTGTTCAAGAACTGTTCAACAGTTACCTTGTTATCACGAACGAATGCTTGGCTCATTAAGGTATTTTCTTTGAAGAATTTACCCAATCTACCCTGTGCTATTTTCTCAGCCATTTCAGCAGGTTTCCCTTCTTGAATTGCCATATCTTTTCCAATTTCGATTTCGCGAGCAACTGTATCAGCATCTACACCTTCTTTATTCAAAGCGAGTGGATTCATTGCAGCAACTTGCATTGCAACTTGCTTTCCAGCATCTATTGCCACTTCTGACCCACTATTCAATCCTACCAAAGTAGCAATTTGATTTCCCGGATGATTGTAAGCAACAACACTATCAGCATTAATTACTGCATAACCTGAAAGGTCAAGTTTCTCACCAACAACACCAACGTGTTCAATGATCTTGTCAGCAACGCTCAAACGATCATCGTATTTTGATGCCATCAAATCTTCTGTACTCGCTGGCATAGTTGCAAGAGCAATGTCAAGCAATGATTGCACAAATGACTGAAAGTCAGAATTCTTCGCAACAAAATCAGTCTCACAGTTCAATGTCAGAATCACTCCTGCTTTTCCATCGTCTGTTGCTTTCGCATAAATGAGGCCTTCTTTTGCATCGTTATCACCACGCTTAGCGGCTACTTTTTGTCCTTTTTTACGTAGAACGTCAACTGCTGCTTCAAAATCCCCATTCGTTTCCGTAAGGGCATGTTTGCAGTCCATCATTCCCGCTCCTGTTTGCTTGCGCAATTTATTTACATCTGCAGCTGTGATTGCCATAGAAATTCTATTTGTGTTCAAGATCTGAATAATCAGATTGAACGAGTTAACTAAATGATTGTTTCTTTCTTATTTTGACTCTTCAGTACTGTCTGTAGACTCAGTCGTTTTTTCAGCAACTGGAGCTTCTTCAACTGGAGCTTCAACAACTGGAGTTTCAACAACTGGAGCTTCAACAACTGGAGTTTCTTCAACTACTGGAGTTTCTTCAACTACTGGTGCTGCTTCAACAACTGGTGCTGCTTCAACAACTGGAGTTTCAGCTACTGGTGCTGCTTTAACAACTGGTGCTGCTTCAACAACTGGTGCTGCTTCAACAACTGGAGTTTCAGCTACTGGAGCTTTCTTTCCTTTCTTTCCAGCTTCGTCCTTATTCACGTCTTTCGCTGCTTTTCTTTCTTCCAATCCTTCTTTGACAGCATTAACGATGTCAGACAAGATAACCTGAATAGCTCTTGAAGCATCATCATTTGAAGGAATAGGGAAATCAACCATGCTTGGGTTTGAGTTCGTATCTACCATTGCAAATACTGGAATACTCAAACGACGTGCTTCTTTCAACGCAATATGTTCTTTCAAAATATCTACGATGAAGATTGCAGCAGGCTGACGAGTCATTTCTGCAATAGAACCAAAGTTCTTTTCAAGTTTCTCACGTTGACGTGTTTTGAAAAGACGCTCTCTTTTATTAAGTGTCTCCCAAGTTCCGTCTGTCTGCATTTTATCAATGGCAGCCATTTTACGGATAGACTTACGAGTAGTTTGGAAGTTGGTAAGCATACCACCCGTCCAACGTTCAGTTACGAACGGCATATTTATTTCCTTCACTGATTCAGCAAGGATATCTTTTGCTTGTTTCTTTGTAGCAACGAAAAGAATTTTCTTCCCAGACTTAGCTATTTGCTTTAACGCCGCACAAGCTTGGTCAAGATGTGCAATTGTCTTATTGAGGTCAATGATGTGGATACCTTTTTTCTCTTCAAAGATATACGGCGCCATTGCTGGATTCCATTTTCTTTTCAAGTGTCCGAAGTGAACACCAGCTTCTAATAATGATTCAAAGTTTGCTTTTGACATTTTTTTCTTTTTAATTGTTTACGTTCCTTTAGTAGGCAGCTCAACAGAGGCTTTCGCAGTTCTGAAAAACTTAGATACTAAACAACCGCCAAATGAATCCAATAGTTTGGGGATCCAATATTGACTGAAACTTGTATTAACGTTTTGAGAATTGGAATTTCTTACGTGCTTTCGGTTGACCTGGCTTCTTACGCTCAACCATCCGTGGGTCACGAGTCATTAATCCTTGTTCCTTCAACAAAGGTTTATTTTCTTCACTAACTTTAACCAAAGCACGAGAAATCCCTAAACGGATTGCCTCTACCTGGCCATTCACACCACCACCTGCAACATTTACTTTGATGTCATATTGACCTACAGTATCTGTTAATTCAAATGGTTGTACGATTTTTGACTGAAGAACAGCTACAGGAAAAAATTCCTTGTAGTCTCTTTTATTCACAGTAACTCCACCCTTACCCTTTGTCATGTAGACACGAGCGACTGCAGTTTTTCTTCTTCCTAATGTGTTGATTACTTCCATGCTATTATTTGAATGTATCTAAGTTAAGTACTTCAGGTTTCTGAGCTTCTTGATTGTGCTCTGTTCCTGTGTACACCTTAAGATTAGTAAATAACTTACGCCCTAACTTATTTTTAGGAAGCATTCCTTTGATCGCTTTTTCAATCAAGCGTTCTGGGTGCTTACTCAGCATTTGTTGAGCAGACGTCATACGTTGTCCACCAGGATATCCCGTGTAACGAACATATTCTTTGTCCACCAACTTAGTGCCTGAGAACGATACTTTTTCTGCGTTGATAATAATCACATTATCTCCACAATCAGCATGAGGCGTGAAATTTGGCTTGTGCTTTCCACGAATAACCTTCGCCACCTTACTCGCCATACGACCAACAGTTTGGCCCTCAGCATCTACTATAAACCACTTCTTATCAGCGGTTTCCTTGTTAGCAGAAACGGTTCTGTAACTTAATGTATCCACAATTTTTACTTTTTATAAATAAGACAATTCCCCCAAAATGGGGCTGCAAAGATATCAATTCTTGATTTATTAACAAACCCTTTTTCAAAAAAGATTTCATGTGATGAATAATCGATTTTTATTGGCCTACAAAAATACTCATTTCAATTGCTCAATTCAAGTAAACCCGAGGAATACTTAACAACTCCTTAACCTTCAATCAAGCAACCTTGGACGCTATTGTCGTATCTTACAATTATGTTCAAGAAACTTCTACTTTTTTGTTGCATTATAGCATTCTCTAGTTCCACGTTGGCTCAGAATATTGAAGCAGATTCTGTTCGACGTATGTTGATTCTTCCACTATTACCTTCTCAAGCAGTAATTGATCCAATAATAAATCCCTATCCAATTACTACCCCAATAACGATCGATCCATCTATGTACGCTGGAATTACATACTCTGGAAGCAGCCTTGCCTGGTGGCCATTGTGTGGAGAAAAACGCTATGATAACGGTAATTTAAGACATAGAATTCCGTGTGTGAATGATCTTCCACATGGGAAAGCTGCTTATTGGAATGAGGACGGAACAATCTCCTTAGTCTACATTTATCGGAATGGAAAGGTCTACCTCAAGAAATATTATGACGAAGATGGACTTTACTTAATCGAGAATTATCGATATGATAAAGATGGAAATCAGCAAAAACATGGCATTTGTACAGGGTTCTATGAAGATGAAAAAACGACCGAAAATTACAAGATGGGAGCGCTTCATGGCTTAACCACCATAACTGAGAATGGTAAGATCATTGAACAGGAAATGTTCGCTGACGACAAAATTCAATGGAAAAAAACATGGGACTTAAATGGCGTACTACGCTCTGAAACACATTGGCAACATGGAGAAGTCATCTCCTTGGGATTGTGGAACTATGATGGAGTTCTAACACAACAAGAATATTACACTGATGGCAAACCAAGTGGACAATGGTTGCGCTATCATACAACTAGAACTTATCCCGACGAGGACCGAAAAGAAGTGACAACACACGAGAATGGTCTTAAGAAGACGCTGGACGTTTATGACAATGGGGTTATATCCTCGCATATCGATTATGTGAATGGATTGCACACTAATTATTTTGGCTATCATGAGAATGGTAATAAGTCTTTCCAATTCTCTTATGCTAGTAATGGAATAGATTACGAGCTTTGGGATTGGACCATTGACGGGATTGAAACCGCGCATTATTCAATTGAGGGTGATCACTATATTGGTGATGGTCACTACTCATTTGACCGCTTCACACAAATTCAATTCAGTGCTCCTCTAACTACTCCTGAATTATCGGCATTAATTCGATGGACCGTTCGCAATGGAGACACACTCAAACAGGAGTTTTTAATTAATTCAATTGGAAATCCCGATCAAATTTTGGAGAGCAACATGCATACACTCTATCTAGGTGGTAAATACTTCAAGCATGGACTCTGGAAGACTTACAGTGGTAATTTCATTCAAAACACAACGACATATAACTATGGGGTTCGTGAAGGGAGAATGGTAGAATATTCTCAGAATAATGGAGACCCAATACCATCAACTATTGGATACTACGCGAATGACTTAAAAACAGATAATTGGACCTCCTTCTCAGATACAGTTATTGAGATTTATCAGTATGAGAACGACCTGAAAAACGGAACATATTTAAAACTCAAGCGCGATGCAGACACTACTTTTATACGGATTAATTATGCGACTACCTGGCAGCCTTATGAGAAGGAAGTTACCGTCATAGAGACAATTGACACCCTCATTATAGCCAATTATGCTGCAGGCAAACTCCATGGAAGTTATCAGGAATTTGACACTTTAAGTTCTCTGAAAGTATCTGGAACTTATACAAAAGGAACGAAGGATGGTTATTGGACTACCTATTATCCATCAGGAGAAATCAAATTTGAGGGCACATATAAGCTAGGAGAACGTCATGGACGTTGGTATCAATGGGCACCAAATGAGAAATGTAAAATGAAGCGTTCTAAACTAAACACAGCCACAGACAACCTGATTATTTAATCGAATCTACTTCTGTACGATGATTTTTCGCCTACTTATAAGACCTTTCGAATTCGATAATTCGACACTATAAATCCCATCCCCTACCTCATCTAATGAAATCGAAGAGGATGCAGCTGTTAATCTTGTTATCAGTACACATTTCCCTGACATCGAAATCAATTTAACCTCAGAATCTACATTCTTAAGTCCAGAAAAGTTGATTTCATTGCTCGCAGGGTTTGGATAGATCTTTATGCCTTCTTCAGTTGAGATTTCATCAACTTCAACTTGACCAGCGCAAATTTGAAAACTTATTGAATCAACAACAATTCCAGCATCTTCAACGTAACAAGTGAACAATGTACAAAGGCCTGGTATGCTATCTATTTCAACATAATTAATTCTGATTTTTAAAGAATCCTCATCCCCAAGAGATATTGGAAAACCAGTGTCGTATGGATTCATATTATTCCCTGGGTATCCATCACCAATGAATACCCAACCATCTGGATTAAGTCCATCCATTTCCGAAACAATGTAGGAGGCATCATGCCATCGAGAATTCAGGCTGTCCTTATTTCGAATAACATCAAAATTTTGCAACGACCCACTGATATTATGTAAAACAATTTCTATTGAGAAGGAACCACTTTCGTTGTTATAATTAACTTGAGTACCAGTCAAATCTACATTACTACCCAGATCAGTAATACTAACAATTTGCGTGTAGCTAATCGTAGAAATAAACAAAATAATTAGAGTTATAAAAGACGAATTCATGTAGGAATCAGATTATATTAGAACTTCATGAAGATAAGCGCTTTGCATCAGTAATCACTCACTACATTCGCTTAAACTAGCCAATTCGTGTACTCCTACTTCTTCTTAAATAGACACGATACTTGTCTAATACTCTCTAGTGCTCTAAAGGATCTCCTGATAATTATCTGGACATACCAGGATATCGAATCTACTTCTGTACGATGATTTTCCGCCTACTGATAAGACCGTTCGAATTCGATAATTCGACACTATAAATCCCATCACTTACCACGCCTAATGAAATCGAAGAGGACGCAGTTGTTAACCTTGTAGTCAGTATAAACGTCCCTGACATCGAAATCAACTTGACTTCAGCACCAACACTATTTAATCCAGAAAAGTGTAGTTCATCATTTGCTGGATTTGGGAAAATTCTGATCTGTTCTTCCAATAGAATTTCGTTAACGGCAAGTGGCTCCCCACAAATCTGGAAACTTACTGAATCAACAAAGACTCCTACATCTTGAATGTAATATGTATAAATTGAACATGGGTTGGCAACAGAGTCAATTTCCTGATAATTCATTTGTACCCTAACTGAATCTCCATCGTATAGAATTAAACCATAACCAAGATCGAATGGATTTGAAGTACTTGTTGGTAATCCTGTACCGCCAAAAATCTCCCAACCGTCAGGAGAAGAAGCCTGCATGGCGGTAACAACGAAATAATCTTCACGCCAACGTGGATCTTGACTATCTCTAACTCGAATAAGATCCAAGTTTTTTGTCAAACCACTTACATTATGAATAACAATTTCAACGGATGAAGACCAGACCTCACCATTAAATTGAAGCTGAGTTCCAGCGATATTAACATCGCTTCCCAATTCAGTAATTCTTACTGTTTGTGATACACTCAGATTAGAGATAAGAAGAACGATAATCGTTAAAAGATAAAACCTCATGGTGAAGGATTTGGTGAAGATTCTTCATGAAGTAACAACATTTCTTTGTTACCACCTTAGTTGAGGCATCCCGAATCAACCAATTCTAGTACTCCTATTTTTTCTTAAATGCATTGATAGCATTAACTGTGAAATCCGAAAGAACCAACTCACCACTCATTGCAGCACGTTCTTTCAATAAATCATCCCAGTGCTCGGTACCTTGCCAAAAGACTTGTTTCAGTAACCTCATAGCTTCTGGATTTGATTTCGCCAACTTAAGTGCTAGTTCGTCAATGGATTCGTCCATTGCTTCGATAGTTTCAAAGATTTCCGCGTACAACCCATTGTCTTTAGCCCAGCTTGCAGAGCGCCATTGAGTTGCATTAATTGCCAGTTGACTCATTGCTGATCCTCCTAGTTTTCGTTCTACTGCAGGCCCTACCACGAATGGTCCAATTCCAACTGCTAATTCCGATAATTTAACATCAGCATATTTCGTTGCAAAACAATAATCCACTGCTGACGCAACACCAACTCCACCTCCAACGGCCTTACCATGTACTCGGCCAATAATCAACTTCGGGCATTTTCGACATGCGTTAATAACGTTTGCGAAGCCTGAGAAGAATATTTTTCCTGTTTCGATATCTTCGATTGCAATCAACTCATCAAAGCTTGCACCAGCACAAAATGCACGATCACCAGCAGATTTCAGAATAATCACTTTCACATCTTCTGCATCACCAAGTGATGTGATTGTATCAGCGAGTTTTTGAAGAATTTTCCCAGGAAGAGAATTACTTAAAGGATGTCCGAATTCGATCGTTGCGATTCCTTGATCATCTGTTGAGACATCAACATGCCCCTGATTAACTGCATCAGTCATATCAACTAGTAAATAAAAAGGATTATTTGCCCTTAGTTGGACGCTGTGTTGTACGAATACTTGGATCAGAGACCTTTTTAACCTCCAGATCCTTTTTGGGACGATTGGTTTTTGGTGATGCTACTTTTACATCAATAGCACGTCCATTAACCTCAACACCATTCAACGCTTGAATTGCATTAATACCTGCATCACTATCTTCCATCTCGATATAACCAAAGCCCATTGAGCGTTTCGTTTTTCGATCATAGACAACATGTGCATAACTAACTGCCCCAAACGTTCCAAATGTCTGCTTCAGATCATCTGAGGTAATTTCCCAATCTAAATTTGCAATAAAAATATTAATCATGCTCCTCTATTAATTATTTAAGTGTGAAGCTATCAGTACCTATCATGTGCCCATCACAATAGATTTTCACTTGGTAATTTCCTTTGGCTAGATCAGTGTCATTCAAATCTTGATAAATAGTTACGTCAATACGTTTTCCTTGATAATCTATTGCCCTACTATTGGTAAACGCAATTTTTTTGCCTCCTATTGTTGCAATATTACCCGAATTCAATTGAATCGTTTTTCCAGCAGGATCAACTATCTGCATATACACACTCTTAGATCCTTTTTCCGTGACCGTATTTTCTGATATCGTGAAACTCGATTTAAGCTGAGCAGCATTTCTCACCTTATTCGTTTCAGCCATTGACCCTCCCAGTTTAGACTTGAGAGCTCCAGACGCAAAATTATGTGCTTGCAATTTCCCCGCCACGGTAAGTTGTGCATCTTTATCGTCATTCTTTTTCGCCAATTCATCACGCTCTTCTTTTGTGAGTCCTAACTCTGTACTCGTAGAATCCAAATCAGATTCCAATCGAAGATTTAAGGTGTTTAATGAATCAATTTGAATAACGTAGCCCTTCATAATTTTCCGAAGAGTTTCATTCTCTTTACGCAACAACATCAATTGATGAGCAGACATGTTCTTGTTATTCTTAAGATCATCTAGTAAACCTTGAATCTTTGCTTTCTGTACATTGATACTATCAGCCTTACTCTTGTCTTTTTCTTTGAGAAGATCATACGTTTCAAGCATGTTCTGGAAATCGCTCTTAAGGTCATTTGAAAGATTGCCAACGTATCCCTCCAGCATTTCATTCATGCCATTCATGTCCGCGTTCAACGTCTTATTATCATTCTCACAAGTGTTGAGTTCTGAATTTTTCGTAGACCACAAATAAGCCATAACTCCAAGCCCCAGCAGCAACAGAATAATTACGGCTATGAAGGCCCCATTTCCTTTTTTCTTTTCTCTTTGATCACTAGGAAGTGATTCATACGAATCCGTCATATCTTTTAATTATCTAGTACTACTTTTAGTACGACCTAATCCAGAAAAAGTTCAGTCACAATTAGTCGTTACCAACAATATAGTCAAAAGTGAATTAATTCTAGTAATTTTTATGCTTCTTCTATGGAATAGGTGTACTTCTCCATAATTTGATTCGAGAGCAATTTCTTGCAAGCTTCGTCAACCTTAGCTTCCGCGGCAGATTTATTTTCCGCATCAACGAATAACAGGATGTGCTTTCCAATGCGCACTCCATCAATCGCTCCAAGACCAATTGTCTTCATGCTGCTGGTTACCGCTTTCCCTTGTGGATCTAGCAATGCATCCAATGGCATTACATCTATTTCGGCTTTAAATTTCATTCTTTTCGAGTTTTAAGAACGGAGTTCTCAATCAATGATAAAATCAGATACAAAAATACTATTAATGCTAAAGACCATGCTTTGAAAAGCACAATAAATGCCAAACTTATTAACAAAAAGATGAACCTCACCTTATTCTCTCGCCATCCAAATGTTTTAAACTTCAATGAAAACAGTGGAATTTCAGATACGAGCAGGAGGCTCATAAGAATTATCATTCCAGCTAACACGAAAGGATTGAACACTATTTCATAGATTTGAGTACCTAGCCCAAGCGCTGGCGGCATGTAACAGAGCACCAAGGGGAACGCCATGAAAAAGAGTGTGTTTGCTGGAGTTGGCAAGCCGATAAATGACTCAGTTTGGCGCTCATCCAAATTGAATTTTGCAAGGCGAAAGAGCGAGAAAAATGGAATTATTAAGCCCATAAAAGGTAAGAAATTACTGTGTTCTCCAGTCAGAAGTGACTCCAACCACTGTGGCAAGCTGGCATAGATAAGTGTCCAATCTATAGACTCGAACGGCATTGATTTACTAATCTCAATAACCGTTTGAGCATCTAAAATTACCGCCATCATAATCACACCTGGCGCCACACCAAATGTTACCATATCAGCCAACGAATCAAGTTGTTTACCCATTTCGCTACTTACATGTAATTTTCGCGCTAGGAAACCGTCAAAGAAATCAAAGAATGCCCCAGCGAAAATTGCAAATGGCGCCAGATCAATTCTTCCCGATACGGCAAATAAAATTGCTAAACATCCTGAGAGTAGATTGGCTGCGGTAAATAGATTGGGTATATTAAACATCAGATACCTAGAAAAGTTAAAGAAGACGTGATTGAGTCAACTATATAGTATAACTTTACGTCTACCTACTGTAGTATGCAAAGAACACAATTTTTTAAGAAAATCTCTGTTATGTTGTATAAAAAACTATACTTCGTATGAAAAAAATAGGATTAGCAACGATATGCGCGGTTTTCATTTCCGCTCAATTTTCATGGTCTCAGGAAGAAGAAACAAATCTCACAGAGACGATTGCGCCTAAATACTCCAATGAATTTTTAGCGATTGGTATTGGTGCAGACGCACTTGGTCTGGCTAATTCTGTCGTAGCTCAAACAGATAATGTCAGCGCTGGTTACTGGAACCCTGCTGGACTTACAGCCGTTGATAAATGGCTCGAGGTGGGCTTAATGCATTCTGAATATTTCGCTGGAATTGCAAAATATGACTATGTTGGACTTGCACATTCTATTGACGACAAGAGCGCGATTGGCTTCACAGCTATTCGTTTTGCTGTTGATGATATACCAAATACCACGCAGTTGATTGACAACAATGGAAACATTGATTACGATCGAATAACGACGTTCACAGCAGCTGATTATGGATTTTTACTTTCGTATGCTCGGAAACTAAATGTTGAGGGCTTAAGTGTTGGCGGTAGTTTTAAAATAATTCATCGCAAGGTAGGCGACTTTGCTAAATCCTGGGGATTTGGTCTAGATGCAGGTGCACAGTACCAATTAAAGAGTGGATGGAAATTTGGGCTGATGGCTCGAGATGTAACATCAACATTTAACGCATGGGTATTCTCTCTAGACCAGGAAACGCGAGAAGTCTTCGTAAGTACAGGAAACGCAATTCCAGAAAATGGACTTGAGCTTACTTTACCACGTTTCATTTTTGCTGGCTATAGAAAATTCGATTTAGGTTCTAAGGGGATCTATGCTTCTGCGGAAGTTGATCTCGATATGACCACAGACGGAAAACGAAATACATTGATCAGAACAGGATTCGTTTCTGTAGATCCACATGTAGGGATTTCCGTAGGGTTCAAAAATTATGTCTCGCTTCGCGCAGGAATCTCGAACATGCAATATGTGAAAGAATTCGACGATACTCAACGATTGAATATCCAACCAAACATTGGCGTTGGACTGAATTTTAAAAGTTTTTATCTTGATTATGCGTTTACTGATATTGGCGATGCCTCAGTAGCGCTATACTCTCATGTTGTGTCTCTACGAGTGAAACTCAACAAGCCCAACAATATACCCAAAGAATAATGCGATTTTTTAAAACTATACTGCTACTGGCTTCTACTCTTTTCTTCTCGCTCCAATCCGAGGCGCAGACTTATGGAAATGAGTGGATTGATTATACTCAAAAATATTATAGTTTTGAAATTGCCGAGGACGGAATCTTCCGTCTCGATTACACAGCTCTTGACAATGCAGGAGTTCCATTTGCATCATTTGCCTCAGAAAATATTCAGATTTTTGGTCGAGAAACTGAAATTCCATTGCACATAGTTGATGGTGGAGATTCAAGTTTTGATCCTGGAGACTATATATTGTTCTATGCCGAAATTAATGATGGCTGGCTAGATTCCACTCTTTACTTAGATCCTACATCTCTTGGATCACCAGGTCTAAGTCTTTACAACGATACCATTCAGTATTTTTTTACTTGGAACAATTCAACGACAAATTTACGCTATCTAGTAGAGACTGATACGGACTTTGCTTCATATACTCCTTCTAATTATATTCTTAGTGATGTCAAAAATAACTTCCTTAACGCCTATTACGAGGGGGAAAAATTATCAAATGTATCCAGCTCGTTTTTTGTTCCCGGGGAGGGATGGGGAGGCACACATGTGAATGGCGCCACATATCCTGTTCCAGCTGGCTACGTAACAAATCTAAACCTCTATACACAGGTGCCATATACAGGCCCTGGAGCACCATTAGCACATTTTCATAGTCTGGTTAACTCCAATTCAAATGCAAATGCCAGTGGATCATTGAATCATCATTTAAGATGGGGATTAGGCATCTCTGATCTTACACTAATTGACACTGCTTATAGTGGATACACACAAATTATTTGTGATGCTGATGTTCCTTCTTCTGAGCTTATCAATGGATACTCTGCACTCAAGTTTGAGATCATTAATGACTTGGGAGCAATAACAGACTATCAGGCATTTACATACTACTCACTCAGATACCCTCGAATCCCTGACTTTTTAAGCACTCTTTCTCATTCTTTTGCAGTTGACAACAATTTGTCAGAATCTAAAATTCGTTTAGATATAACAAGTCTCGCTGGTTCATTTCCGCTGGCATTTGTCAATGGGGATACACCTCGTATAGTTCCTATTGCTCCAAATGGTGGAGTGAATTCAATGCTCATCCCTAACAGCAGCAGTGGTTTGGAGCAAAACGTAGTTTATATAGACAGTACTCTAATCATTGATATAACGGCAATAACGCCAGTCGGCAAATTTAACGATGGTGCATTCACAGATTTTGCGAATATCATTAATCCTGATGGTGCTTTGCTCATGATCTATAACAAAGCCCTTAAGCCGGTCTCAGACCTTTACAACATATATCGGCAATCTACTGCAGGAGGAAGTTACAACACCGTCTATGCTGACGTGGACGAGTTATACCAGCAATTTGGTGGAGGAATCGAGAAGCACATTAATGGAGTGCGAAGATTTGCGCATTTCATGTATAACACCACAACTGTAAAACCATCTGGATTATTCTTAATGGGGAAGGCAATTCGTGAAGCGAATCATAGTTCGACTACTTCAGATGGACCAGGTACACGATGGGATCCTGCACGATTTTCACAATCACTCATCCCATCTTTTGGAGAACCATCAAGTGACGCTGCAATAACAGCTGGATTGGAAGGCACTCAAAATTGGGTTCCTCTGATGCCAACAGGAAGAATTTCAGCAAGAACCAATCTGGAACTAGAGCAGTATTTCAACAAGGTGGTTGAGTACGAGGATCAGCAGGATCAGAACGGCTTCTACACTAGTGCGAATAAGGATTGGCAGAAACAAATTATTCATTTTGCAGGAGGTTCAGATACTGGACAGCAAGCCCAGTTCAAAGTATACGTTGACAACATGAAAACCACGATTGAGGATAGTCTCTTTGGTGGTAACGTGATGAGTATCTATAAAACATCGAGTGATCCTCTAGATCCAACAATTCTCGGAAGTGTAACAGACCGGATATCAGCAGGTACTAGTCTCTTGACTTATTTTGGGCACTTTACCAGCACATCAAGTGGATTTGAAATCAACTTGGATGATCCAGTGAACTGGAATAATAAAGGTAAGTACCCTGTGATGCTGGTAAACTCTTGCTACAACGGGAATATTTTTCAGTTAAGCAACTCCAACTCAGAAGAATTTGTTCAAGTACCGAATGCAGGTGCGATTGCCTATATTGCTTCCGTGCATATTGGTTTTGCTGGTCAACTAGGTCAATATTCCAACGCCTTATATACTCAATTTAGTAAGTACAACTATGGCGGAACACTTGGAGAACAGATGCGGCAAAACATCTCCTATCTGGAATCGACGAGTACTAGTCTATATGTAGAGTCTACTGCTCTTCAGATGGTATTAAATGGAGATCCAATGCTTCGACTCAACTGGCACGAACTTCCAGAAATTGAACTCACACAAGCTGGTGTGTTTTTCACTCCAGAAGAACTTGATTTAACCGTCGACAGTATTGAGATGCACATCGTCTTGACGAATTTAGGTAAATCGATCACGCTGCCTTTCGCATTGGAGGTCATTCGTGATTTTCCTCTTTCAACAGCTGATTCAATTTACAACTTCGTGATTGATAAACTCAATTACAAGGATACTTTCTCTTTCAAAATGCCAATGCAGGCAAATATTGGTCTTGGATTAAATAATTTTACAATTTCAGTTGATCTTCCAACTCAGATTCCAGAGATCTACGACGAAGTTTCGAACAACCAAATTGTAAAAACGCTCTTCTTAGCAGTAGACGGAATTCTTCCTGTCATACCTTATAATTTTGCTGTTGTACCTATTGATAGTGTAACAGTGAAAGCCTCTACGATTAATCCTGTGGCCGACTATAACACCTATCGTTTTGAACTGGACACAACGGATTTATATAACAGTCTTGCACATCGTTATGCTATTGTTTCAGGTTATGGAGGCGTGAAAGAAGTGCACCCATCAGAATGGATAAGAGCAGGTACGGCTAATGACACCTTAGAGCTTATCTGCGAAGATAGTGTTGTCTATTTTTGGAGAGTAGCACTTGAAGACCCTGTTCCAGATTGGCATGAATATTCATTTCAGCATATTATCGGAAAAGAAGGTTGGGGACAAGATCATTTCTTTCAATTCAAGAATAATGGATTCAACGGAATTATCTACGATCGTCCAGCAACAAATACGCGCATCTTTGGCGCGAATAGCCGAGAACTTTTATGTGATGCAATGAGCGCAACTGCCGATGCAGGTGATAACGCATACTACATCAACGGAAATCAAATTGCGTCAGGCCTTGGAACGTATACAGATTTGCACGTTGCCGTTATTGATCCAGTTACACTAGAACCATGGCGAACTAGATTCATCGCGAATGGCACGAACATGGATCATGACTTTGGGAATAATAATAACGACAATATGTGGGGACTCAACCACGATTGGCTGTATTTCACATTTAATCAATTGGATTCAGGCCAACGAGCTTCATTTCGAAATATGGTTTTGACGGAGGTTCCCGACAGTTTCTATATCCTCATTTATGCGCCTGTAGCAGGTCGATTTGATACTTGGGATGCAGGCTTAGATTCTGCTGACATGTACAATGCCTTTTTAACTTTAGGATCAGACAGTATTTACAGTGGAAGAGAAAATAGACCATTCATCTACTTTGGTAGAAAAGGAAATCTATCAACAGTGGTAGAAGATTATCCCTCATTTACAGGAGGTGATGCGCATATCACGGCGAATTTGAGTGGATACGATTACATTGGCGTTGAAACCTCCCCCCTAATTGGACCTGCCGCCGATTGGCACAATGTCTATTGGAAGCAAGACCCATCAGAAGTTTCTTCTGCAGACACGACCAGGTTGATCATAAGTGCCTACGATATAAATAAAACATTTCAATTCTCTATTGACACACTGTTTACATCAGACGATTCTCTCTTGGTTTTGTCTAATTTAATTGATGCAGTGCAATATCCTTTTATCAATTTGCAAGCGTATTATAAAGACTCTGTGACTTTTACACCAGCTCAGATAGATCGCTGGCATGTACTCTACGAAACAGTTCCTGAGGCTGCCATTGATGGATCAACATTATACACTTGGACACAACCGAGCGACACATTAGAAGAAGGACAAAGTTTTGATTTTGCGGTGGATGTGAAAAACATCTACACCAAAGACATGGATTCTCTATTGATAACATATTGGGTAGAAGATGCTGCTCAAAATAAGCATCTAATCGCGTATGCACGACAAGACTCATTACTTGTCGGAGAAGTGCTCAGAGATACAATTACTGTAAACACAGTTGGCTTAGACGGAATTAATTCCCTTTGGATGGAAGTGAATCCTTATCTCAATGGAAGTTTGTATATCACTGACCAACCAGAACAAGAGCATTTCAATAATTTATTGCAGTTGCCATTCTACGTAAATTCCGATGATAAAAATCCTATTCTTGATGTCACCTTTAACGGTCGGCATATTTTGAATGGGGATATTGTCGACCCTTCCAGTGAACTACTCATCACCCTGAAAGATGACAACATTTATCTAATCATGGATGATATCTCAGACACTACGTTATTCGGAGTTTATCTCACAGATCCATTTGGCGTCCAAGTTCGTATTCCGTTTGTGGATGGAATGGGAAACACAGTGATGCAATGGATTCCAGCTGACTCGCAAAGTAAGCGTTTTAAGATTATATGGCCTTCAGAATTTGCAGTTGATGGTACTTACACCCTATTCGTTCAAGGAGCTGATAGAAGTGGTAATATTTCTGGTGACATTGAGTATCGTGTTTCGTTTGAAGTGATTCATGAATCATCTATTACAAACATGATGAATTATCCGAACCCTTTCTCAACAAGCACGCGCTTCGTGTTCACAATGACTGGCTCAGAAGAGCCTGATGAAATAATCATTCAGATTATGACAGTATCAGGACGAGTGGTTCGAGAAATCACGGAAGATGAACTTGGACAAATATACATTGGTAGAAACATCACAGAATACGCTTGGGATGGTACTGATGAATTTGGTGATCCACTCGCAAATGGCGTTTACCTCTATACGGTAAGAGCTCAAATTAGTGGAGAAGATATCACGCATCGAGACTCTAATGCAGATCAACACTTCAAGAAAGGCTTCGGCAAGATGTATTTGATGAGGTAATCGCGGAGCGATTGGATTGTTAGATTGTTAGATCATTGGATTTGATCTTTTTTGATTCCATAGCTCATTTTTTAATTCTAACGAATTTCGGAAGTTCGAGAAGTCAATATTCGTTTTGGACAACTTTAGTGTCAGTTCGAGTACCAGATTCTTATGTGGTAAAGCTCCTTCGCAGAAGCTACGGCGAAAGCGTTCGAGAACGACATAGACCCCAATGATCCAATGTTTCAAAGCCCGATTTTATTCGTTTCAAACTTCGACAATAAGTCGAAGCCTTGTGCACGCCACTCTGAGCTTTGTGACCTTCGTGCCCTTGTGGTAGCTTTTTTAATCACTCCCTTTTTGTTTCAAAGATATTTTAGGTAGTGATCAATTCTAACGAGAATCATGTCGTTCTCGATACATTTCTCCTACAGAGAAACAATCGAACTGATGTGAATTCCAATGATGTAATGAGTTGTCCTAGAAAAATCTACAACTAAAAATCGCGGTGTCATCTACCAACTCCAATGGACCTTTCCATTCATCCAATTTAGAGAAGATTAAGCTATTCATATCCTCCATTTTCAAGGGATAGTAGCTGTTAACCAATTTAACGAGTCGATCTGCGCCGAAAAATTCTTCTTCCTGATTTTCCAATTCTACGACCCCATCAGTATAGAGAACAATTGTTGTATTTGGTTTCAATTCTTTCTCACCAATATTAATGAAAGGAAGTTCGTCAAGCATTCCAAGTCCAATACACCCTTGATCGAGATTCTCAACATTCCTTCCATTGGTTATAAATGGATGATTATGTCCAGCGTTCACATAACACAACTTGCGCGTTCCAGCATCGTAATGTGCAATAAAAAATGTAATGAACTTCTCCCCTTTCGCACTGTTCATCACAGTCTTATTCAACTCATTCATTAAGAACTCCATGTCAAATCGCTGGTATTGAAAAAGCGTGCGAATTGTAGCTTGAAAGTTGGCCATAAGCATTGCAGCCGAAATTCCTTTTCCAGATACATCTGCAATGCAAATAATAAACTGATCATTTCCAAGTGGGATGAAGTCGTAATAATCTCCACCAACCTCATGACGAGGAGTATAGCGTGCTGAGATATCCATCCGTTTATTGGATGGTAAATCTTCTGGGAAAAGTAATCTTTGCATTGTTGATGCAATTTCCAGATCCTTTTTATAGCGCTCTTGCAGTATATCAACGCGCGCCATTCGTTTATTCTCGATGGCTACAACAATAATATTCGTCATCGTTTGAATGAACCCCATATAGGAGAACGAACTATCATAGCGACCTTGGTATTCAACGTCAATTTTATCAATTAGAAGGTATGCGAGTGGTCGCCCATCATGAAACACAGGAATAATGACGTCAAAATCATTTAATAATTGCGTTTTTGAGGATTCAATGACCGTGATTTCCTTAAATCGACCTAAATCTCTATCTACGTCAACATCTTTAATTTTACCACGATAGCCAACCTTTAAAAGACAATTCCACTCGTCTTGTTTATTGAAAAGCACGAAGCGATCATACCCCAATTGTTCGCCAATAATAAACTCGAACAAGCGCGTAATTTCAGCCACATTTTGATTCAAGTTGATTGCCTTGGTGATCTCCAATAGGGAATTAAGCTTAAAGTCTTTAAGCTCAATTTGATTCTCGAGATTTTTCAGCAATGTCCCTTGCATGCTAGAGATGTTCGATTAATTCGGGTAATTTTTTTATCGCCGCCAATTCTCGGAATTTCAATCTGACTTCGTCACAAGGGCTTCCCAAATAGGTTTTTCCAGGCTCAAGACTCTTCCCAACTCCCGATTGCCCGAGAACTGTTGATCCTTCACCAAGCACGACGTCACTAATCACGCCCACTTGTCCCCAGAGTGTAACGCGATCTTCAATTGTAACACATCCGGCAACACCAACATGTGCAGCCATCAAACAATGGCGACCTACAATTGTGTCATGACCAATCTGAATTTGATTATCCAGCTTGCTTCCTTCTCCAATAGTCGTCATTCCTGAAACGC
>JBLHON010000004.1:0-35388 GCA_047621865.1 Crocinitomicaceae bacterium
ATCTCCCTTTCTGTTCTCGCGATTGCGTTCTCTTTTGTCCTCTTTGGTCAAACTGGAATAATCGCCAATAAGAGTCATTCTGGTACACAAATCACTCATTCCTCAACGGATTTGGACCATTTTGGGATTGATGAACCATCCTCTTACCTCAGAGAAATTGAATACGTGGGAAGCTGTTGTGTGATTATGCGCACAGAATGGGAATACAGCAAGGAGATGACGATTGACACCATTTGTGATGATCCTTTCATGCAGAAATTAAGCTATGATCCCAAATTGTTAAAAGAGTACTACCCGGACTACGTTCGTTTCATTGGATTTGGGAAATACAAGAAAGATCAACGAAACCTAGATCAAAATGGAGTTGATCCTAGCCTCATCTGGTTCTATGTGATTCTAGTTGCTGGATTTGTCGCATTCCTTTTCTTCCCCAACCTAAATATACTGAAGAAATAAAAAGTCTTTATGAAACCATTGCTCACACTTCTCATTGTACTTTTATCGCTAAACTCTAGTGCACAAACAGACATAATCGCGGCGAGAAGTCACGGGGCAAGTTCGTTAATGACACTGGATGAATCGGATAATTTTGGACTTCCTTCTAAACAATTAGATAGCATCATTTATATTGGAAAATGCTGCATTGTACAAGTAAGCAGTCATTTTGACACCCATTTTTACCACGATACAATTTGCGATCACCCACTCTTTATCGAGAATAACTTCAGCGAAAAAAAACTCAAAAAACTTTATTCATCAAGCGTAGTTTTTGTTGGGTTCAAGGATTCAGAAAAGCGTCGTTTAGATGAGAATAGCATTCCTTGGTTCTTGGCCCCACTCGCTCTATCATATCTGGCATATCTTGTCTACGCCATGCTCTCAAAGAAAACGACTTAATCTCTTCTTATCCATGCGAATCTGCGTAACTGCCCTACTGTCGATTTGTTCATTTCTCACGGTAGCCCAAACAGATGTTATTTCACTCAGAAGTCATGCTGGAGAATGGTTCAAAATCAAATCTGAACAAGATAATTTTGGAAATCCACCAAACATCTTGTCGATCGACAGTGTGGTCTATTTAGGAAACGAATGCATTATTGAACTTCGCAGCTGTTCTCAAGGATCGAATGAAAGCTATTACGACACGATATGTGAACACCCATCTTTTAATTCGAGAGAATTCGACATGATGCGTTTTAAGACGGAATATCCATGGAATGCAACCTATGTGGGTTTCGGAAAATTGAATTGGGAAGGAAAAAGAATAAAAAAGGATCAATCAGATGCAATTGTATTGGCGATAGTACTATCTTTTCTCTTCCTTGGCTATTTATTTACGCCAGTATATATCAAGAAAAAACGTGAAAGAACTTAGCAAACAAATAATTGGAACATGGCTGCTCTTGTTTGCGATCAGCATTCCATTTACGTTTAACACGATCCCACATCCAGGCACATGGATTACCAATCATCTTTATCCAATCACAAGTTGGATTGGCGAATCAATTTTTGGCTTAGAACTTGTGTCAAAAGCCACCACATCTGATGCTTCAACACTCTATATTCAAGCCATACTTCTCTTATTTATTGCTGGATTAATTGTCGTTTTAGTTCGCCTATTGGGTAAATTCTCGAACCATCAAATTTTTACTTTTCTTCATGTAAGCGCTACTTATGTCCTCGCATTTTTCCTGCTGAAGTATGGATTCGACAAACTCTTCCATTTTCAATTCTACCCACCAGAGCCAAATACCCTGTTCACACCAGTTGGATTTCTATCAAAAGACATTCTATTTTGGTCTACAATGGGATCAAGTGGTACCTATAACACCTTCATGGGACTCATTGAGGTCCTCCCGGGGATATTGCTCCTCTTCAAAAGAACAAGACTATTAGGAGCTTTTATTGGTCTTGGAGTATTAATTAATGTCTTTGCCCTCAATATTGGCTTTGATATTACCGTCAAATTGCTGTCGTCTTTCTTGGTGATTCTGTCACTCTTTGTCCTAATTCCATGGTATAGAAGACTAGGATCTCTGTTCCTTCAACTTCCGAAATCTGAAATAAAATCGACAGAACTTGAAAAATCAATAGTGCTCAAACCACTTTACAAACGGGCGATAAAGGGAGCAATGCTCTGCCTATTTTCCATTGAACTTTTGCTTCCTTACATCAATGCAGGCAATTTCAGTGGACCAATTTATGAAGACACACCTCATCATGGGAGCTATGAAGTCCTTCCGAACGATCTTGCACTACTAGGTGATTCTACTATTCGAAGAATTCACATTCACTCGAAAGGATATTTCATAACTGAATCAAGAACAGGGGAATTCAAGGATTACCCGATTCGTAACTTCGTAGCTGGAAGTTCTCTAGTTTTCACATCAGAGCAACTGGAAATAGTTGTTAAATATGGATCGGATCACGTTTTCTTTTGCTGGGATGACGAGAATGGTCAACCAAAAGTACTCTCAACAATTAAGCTCGACTTAAATGAACTACCCTTGAAGGATGACACCTATCACTGGACAGTAGATGGACTCATGCAGGACACTAAAGACTAATAATTTAAGAGGGCTTCAATCGCGACTTGTACTTTATCAGCATTTGGCAAAAGTGCAGCTTCCAGTTCTGAATTTAATGGGATAGCTGGAGTATCAACTGAACCTACAATTGCTACTGGTGCATCCAAAGCCTTGAAATTATCTCTCTGAATACGTCCCGCCAATCCAAGTGTAAAGGAAGCTTCCACTGATTCTTCTGTTACCAAAAGAACTTTACCATGTTTCTGAGCAGCTGCATTCAACGCGTCATAATCCAATGGATTTAGTGTTCTCAAATCGATTATTTCCACACGTCCTTCGAAAGCCTCTGCAGCTTCAAGTGACCAATAAACACCGCGACCATAAGTAATAATCGTACATGATTCTCCTGTAGAAACAGCCTCAATACTTGCTTCTAAAACAATTCGTGCTTTTCCAAATGGAATAATGTAATCTTCGTCAGGCTCAATAGACATTGCACCTTCAGTTCCAGCAATTTTCGACCAGTACAATCCTTTATGTTCAAGAATTACGACTGGGTTAGGATCATAGAAAGAAGATTTCATCAATCCCTTCAAATCAGCTCCATTAGAAGGATATGCAACCTTAATTCCGCGAATATTTGTCAAAATTGACTCAACACTAGACGAATGATAGGGTCCACCTGAACCATAAGCACCAATTGGCACACGAATGATACATCCTACTGGCCATTTACCATTTGACAGGTAATATGAACGGCTAACTTCAGTGAACAATTGATTGAGCCCAGGCCAAATATAATCCGCGAATTGTACCTCAACAATTGGTTTTAATCCAACTGCTGACATTCCCACAGTCGAGCCAATAATAAAAGCTTCCTGGATTGGTGTATTAAAAACGCGGTCATCTCCAAAAGTTTGAGCCAATGTAGCTGCCTCCCGAAATACACCACCAAGTCGTCCTCCAACATCTTGACCATAGAGCAAAGATTCAGGATGTTTCGTCATTAATTCGCGCACAGCAAACAATGCAGAATCAACCATTACAGTCTTCTTCTTCCCTTTAGGAGCTCGTTCTCCAGACTCTTCTGTCACTGGAGTAGGCGCAAAAATATAATCAGTGATTGATTCTGGAAGAGGATCTTCAGCATTCAATGCTTTATCATAATCGGCGTCAACAAGTTTTCGTGTTTCTGCCTCAATATTTATCAAATCTGCCTCAATTACACCCGATTCGCGCAATAAGGTTTTCAATTTTGGATATGGATCATCCAATGCTGCTTCTTCCAAATCATCTCGATACCATTCCTTTCGAACGCCAGAAGTGTGGTGTCCAAGTAACGGAACTTTTGCATGAATGATGAATGGTCTTCGCTCTTTTCTAACCAGTTTAAAAACTTCCTCAATGGTCTGAAAAGAGAGATCAAAATCGCTACCATCAATTGTTCTGACCTCGATTCCATTAAAGCCTTTTGCGTAGTGTGTAATATCTTGTGCTCTAGTCTCTTCCACACTCGCCGAGATGTCCCAGCCATTGTCTTGAACCAAATAAACGATTGGAAATTGCTTTAATGCTGCCATTTGAAGTGCCTCTGAAACTTCTCCTTCCGTACAACTCGCATCGCCCAATGAACAAACAACCACTGGATCTTCACCATTAAAATCTTCGGCCAATCCTTGTGCTTCTTTGTACTGAATCCCCATGGCAACTCCAGTTGTTGGAATAGCCTGCATCCCTGTAGCAGAGGACTGATGAGGAATTTTCGGCATGTCATCGCGATTTAACGATGGATGACAATAATATGTTCTACCTCCCGAAAATGGATCATCCTTCTTAGCAAATACCTGAAGCATCAGCTCATAAGGTGTCATTCCAATTCCGAGTAAAATACTGTCGTCGCGATAATAAGGTGCAACCCAATCCTGAGGCTTAAGCTGCATTCCACAAGCCAATTGAATTGCCTCATGTCCGCGAGAAGTAGCATGTACATACTTAGAGGTAACTTCTTTATTCTCTTCGTATTTTTCAGCCAATGTTTTAGCTGTGCACATCAGTCGAAATGCTTCAATTAGTGTTTCTTTCGACGTTTTAATTGTATGATTCTTCGATTTCGCTTCGGTGGATCCCATTCTTCTTCTCGGCTTTTTGAGTATCAAATATACGGATTTTCCACTGATTCACGGGAGGAATTAGAGTTATCTGCTGTTTCTGAAAGTAGTATTCAAAGACACAAGACGTACTATTTCTTACTTCATCGAATTGATGTGATTTCGGCTGATCCCATCTCGTTTATTTCATCCTGCCTAACTCACGTGCTAGAAGAATTAATGATAAGAAGATGCTCGGCGTGACCATTATCAATATCAATGGAGGCAAAGGACCTTGAGAAGATGATAGGCTATAATCATTAAGCTCGATAATCAACGGAATTGCGACTATTGCAGCCAATCCAGACCAACCAATAATGCCTGCAAGAATCCGCTTCCATTTGTGTCCATACCTGATCATGAGTGATGAAGAAATAATCACAGGGAGTGCTGCAATCATAATTGTGAAGATATCGTAAAAAGTAAAAGCAGTTCCTACAGCGACAATCACAAGATTGACAGTCGTTAACTTAACTAAATCCGTGTCGCGATTATGTACAGATTCACTTGTATGCCAATTGCTTGGTCTACTAACGTCATCATTTGGAGCATCAGAACTTCCTGAACTAAGCGCCAATTACTTATTATTATCGATTACGTAATTAAGCACTTTTGTCATCAAGTGAACACGATCAGCACCGCGAACATTGTGCTTGTGCATTGGATAAGGGAAGAAATCCATTTGTTTACCCAACTCTACAAACTTCTTCACAAGTGCAAGGTTGTGTTGCATAACTACTACGTCATCAACTGTTCCATGAATCAACAACAATTTCCCCTCCAAGTTATCTGCGTGGGTCATCAATGAAGCCTTTTCGTATCCTTTAGGGTTTTCTTCAGGACGATCCATATAACGTTCTCCATACATGATTTCGTAATATTTCCAATCCGTCACTGGCCCGCCTGCAACACCTACTTGAAATGTTCCTGGTTGACGAAGCATGAGGGACGTCGTCATAAACCCACCAAATGACCAGCCATGAACTGCGAGACGATCTCCATCAACATATGGCAAGCTTTTTAGGTATTCTACACCACTAAGTTGATCTTCCATCTCAACATCACCTAACTTTCGGTGAATTTGTGATTCAAATGCAAATCCTCTTTCCGCGGAACCTCGATTATCAACAGTAAATACAAGGTATCCTTGCTCAGCTAGCCAATACATCCAAAGACTTGCACCATCCAACCAAGAGTTCGTAATTAGTTGTGCATGTGGTCCACCATAAACATAGACCAACACAGGATATTTTTTCGTAGGGTCAAAATTACTTGGCTTGATCATACGCGTATACAATTTTGAGCCATCCACAGCAGTTAATTTACCAATTTCAGCAGTTCCAATTTCATAACCACTGAGTGCCGTTTCACCTTCCATCAATTTTGTGACAATTTTTCCTTTCAAATTGATAATCCAATCAGCGCTTGGAACTTCATGACTTGAAAAGTGATCATAGTAGTACTTTCCGTCTGTTGAGATAGCGACAGAGTGTGATCCCTTTGCTCTGGTCAATATCTTATATTTTCCAGCTAAATCAACATAATAAATTTGTGTTTCCAATGGAGATGTTTCTCCTGTAGTGGTATAAAACAATCTTCCATTGTTGTATTCCATGATGTCCTTAACCACAAACTCGTGGGCAGTCAATTTTTTGATCAACGTACCATCAAAGTTGTAGTAATAAAGATTATTGAATCCATCTCGTTCTGAAACCCACACAAAATTGTTTGATGTAGCTTCAGGAAAGAAAGCAGCATGCTCCGGCTCTATCCATTTATCACTGGTTTCTTCAAATAATGTTTCAACAAGCTTTCCATTAGCAGCGTCATAAACATGTAGCCACATATGGTTTTGATCACGATTTACCTCTGCGACAAAAACATACTTATTGTCAGGCGTCCATGAAAGATTCGTTAAATAGTTTTCCTCTCCATGCAGTGGTGATATGAAGGAAGTCGTTCTTGTTTCCAAGTTAAAAATACCCACTTTGGCTTTCTCAGATTTTTGTCCAGCCATTGGATATTTGATCAAGTTTACTGTTCCTGGAGTTTCGCTGACATCCAACAATGGATAATCATGGACATCTGTTTCATCCTTCTGATAATAGGCAAGTAGTTTTCCACTAGGCGACCAAAATAAACCACCCGTAATCCCAAATTCGCTTCGCGCAATTGCCTGACCAGAAACGATATTCTTGTCCCCGTTATCAGTCACAATTACCTTAAGACCCGCTCCAGTATGAGCATAAACATTGTTATTACGCGTGTAGGCAACATTTTCTGATCCTTCATGAAAAGTAGCATTTTCTGAATCATCACTTAAGCCATGAATCAAATGCCCACCTTCATCAACTGTATTATAGATATAGTAGTTCTGCCCATTATTAATCCAGAACTCGTTCTCATTCTTCCATTTCAGACCAGAAAACCAAGAAAACTCAGCATTCAAAGCCGTATTAATTTCCTGAACTGTGATCCATTCTTTTGGTTCACCTTTCTCAACAGAGGACTTCATTAGTGTTTGATAGTTATCACTCAAATACGTAAAGCAATCAGTCTCTGGAACCCAACTAAATAAGTTCAATCCAGCTGGAGCGAAATTTCGATATTGCTGCATCACAGCATCTGGAAGCGTAAGTTCTTTTTTCTGTCCAAAAGAAGTAGACGCAATTGCTGCGAATATTAAAAGCGAGATCGTTCTTTTCATCATATCAATTCATTTAGCGGTTTCCAAAGATAATGATCTGAACGAGGAGAGCATCATCTTGAATTGTGAAAATGGGTCTTCCCGCTATTGGTAGCTTCTAAGAAATAAGAGTACTTTTGCGCAAAACATTCCATATGAAACACGTTTCCTTAGCTAGTATTGAAAAGGCAATTCAGAAAGTCGACAACCTCGATGAAGATGGATTAGAGAAGTTAGCCGAGACCTATGCGCTTGCACAGCAAGTATTATTGGGTTATGTAATGTCTGCATCTGTTGAATATGACAATGACAAACTTGAGGGTTTACTGATCTATTATTTTTGTTTGATTTGCGAGGCATTTACACAAGAAGGAATTTCATTGAATCAAATTGAGGAAGCTGATATTGATACATTTGAAGAGCCATTTTTCGAGATGTTGGATCAATATTTCAATGAGGAAGATGAAGAAATTATCAATGAGTTTAGTGATCAACCAGAGATGACACGATTCATGATGATTGAAGTGAGCACTGAGGATGTTGATGGAACTTCTTTAGATGATGATACTGCAACACAATTGTTTATCGTTACAATTGCAATGATTGCTCTAATAAATAGAGTCATTAAAGACTGACACATAAATGTCGCCTCAGGAAATAGTAGATCAGATGATGGAGAAAGATGCTTTCAGCAAATGGCTGGAGGTTGACATTGTTCTGATTGACAAAGGCGTTTGTGAATTAACGTGTACAGTTCGAGATGAAATGTTGAACGGACACCAAATCGCACATGGTGGAATCACCTACTCATTATCTGATTCTGCTTTAGCATTTGCTTCAAACGCCTATGGACAGAAATGTTTGAGTATAGAAACATCCATTGCTCATGTTCATCCTGTAAACTCTGGCGATCTGTTACACGTGCAGTGTAAGGAACTTTATCGCGGTAAAACAATTGGAATTTATACAGTAAGTGTTCATAACCAAGACGATGAAATAGTGTCGAGGTTTAAAGGTACTGTTCATATTTCTGATAAAGTCTGGTAGAGAAATTTGCTACACCTAGGTGTTAAATGCAGTTTTCTTTTAAAGAAATATTATGCTTGCATAAAACTTTTTTGTACTTTTGGTCATCTTTTGAGAAAGAAATTAAACCATTATGGCTGACAACAAGAAAGATTATCTAGTAGACTTTGTGATACGACATTTGTGGCACAAGTTTTCAAGGATGTACAATCAAAAAGCATTTGAATACGACTTGACCAGTTCGAGTGGTTTCATATTGCTCAATGTTGACAAGGAAGGAACTCCTAGCACGCAACTTGGACCCAAAATGGGTATGGAGCCAACTAGCCTTTCGCGCACATTGAAAACGATGGAAGAAAAGGGATTGATTCGAAGAGCTTCAGATAAGTACGATAAACGAAAAGTGTTGATCTTTCTAACTGAGGAAGGAATTGAAAAGCGGAAATTGGCCAAAGAGTTTATTCTAAGTTTCAATGAATCAATTCTTGAAAACATTCCAAAAGGAAAGCTTAAAACATTTTTTGAAGTAGCTGAAAAACTAGATACTTCTGTTGATTTTGAACTAAATAAATTACAAATAAAGTCTTCTATTAATGAATAGACATATTCGAAAAATCGCCGTTCTGGGATCTGGTGTTATGGGATCTCGTATTGCTTGTCACTTTGCAAACATTGGATGTGAAGTTGTTCTTCTGGACATCGTTCCTAGAGAACTTAATGAAAAGGAACAAGCAAATGGAATTACAACAGATTCCAAAGTATTCAGAAACAGAATTGTCAATGAATCACTTCAGTTTGCAGTTAAATCAAACCCATCCCCTATCTATAGTAAGGCATTTGCTTCACGGATTGAAACGGGAAATTTTGACGATGATATTGCTAAAATCAAAGGATGTGATTGGATTATCGAAGTTGTGATTGAACGTTTGGACATTAAACAACAAGTGTTTACCAATGTTGAAAAACATAGAACACTTGGAACATTAATCACCTCGAATACTTCTGGAATTCCAATTCATATGATGTTGGAAGGACGCAGTGATGATTTTAAGGCGAACTTCTGTGGAACGCATTTTTTCAATCCTCCACGCTATTTACAGCTCTTGGAAATTATTCCTACACCAGAAACTGATCCTGCTGTAATTGATTTCCTGATGGATTATGGTCAGCGTTACCTCGGAAAGAAAACTGTGCTCTGTAAAGATACACCAGCGTTTATAGCAAATCGTGTTGGAGTTTACTCAATCATGGCTCTCTTTCATGCAGTAAGTGAATTGGGATTAACTGTTTCTGAAGTTGATAAATTGTCTGGACCAATCATTGGACGTCCTAAATCTGCAACATTCAGAACCTGTGATGTTGTTGGATTGGATACATTGGTGCATGTGGCAAATGGCTTAAAAGCTAACTGTCCTGACGATGAGGAAAAAGCATTGTTCGAGCTTCCAGATTACATCACTAAGATGGTGGATAATGGTTGGCTTGGATCAAAAACAGGACAAGGATTCTATAAGAAAGTCAAGGATGAAGAAGGGAAAAGTGAAATTCTCGTTCTCAACCTTGAAACGATGGAATATGAATCCAGCAAAAAAGTAAAATTCCCAACATTGGATATGGCAAAGCCCATTGACGATTTAAAACAACGTACGAAGATGTTGTTCATGGGAATGGATAAAGCTGGAGAATTTTACCGCAAATTATTCGGAAGTTTGTTCGCCTATGTTTCGAATCGTCTCCCTGAAATCACAGATGATCTTTACAAAATAGATGATGCATTAAAAGCAGGATTTGGATGGGAATTAGGCCCATTTGAAACGTGGGATATCATTGGATTAGATCAAGGTGTCAAATTAATTGGCGACAACAACAAGAAAGTAGGTGCTTGGATTCATGAAATGAAAGATGCTGGATTCACATCATTTTATCAGATTGAGAAAGGCGAAAAACGCTATTATGATGCTGCTTCGAAGTTGTACAAAACGATCCCAGGAACAGAAGATCTCGTTTTATTGGAGTCATTACGTGCCGAGAATAAAGTTTGGGGCAACTCAGACACAACCATCGTTGACTTAGGTGACGGAATTTTGAATTTAGAATTCCATACGAAGATGAATACGATTGGAGGTGGTGTAATTGAGGGAATCAATAAAGCCATTGATCTCGCTGAAGCAGATTATTCAGGATTGGTTATCTCAAATAATGGTGCCCATTTCTCTGCTGGAGCAAATGTTGGCATGATCTTCATGTTGGCGATTGAACAGGATTTCGATGAACTTAATTTTGCCGTTAAAGCATTCCAAGATACAATGATGCGTATTCGATATTCGAATATTCCAGTAATCGCGGCGCCACATAACATGGCACTTGGTGGTGGATGTGAATTGTCCATGCACGCTGATAAAGTAGTCGCTCATGCAGAGTTATACATGGGACTTGTGGAATTTGGTGTTGGTCTGATTCCAGGTGGAGGTGGATCGAAAGAATTCGCAAAACGACTTTCTGAGGAATTACATACTGGTGATATCAAAATCAATCGTTTAAGAGATCGTTTTCTTACAGTTGGGCAAGCAAAAGTATCGACTTCAGCATATGAAGCCTTTGATCTCGGTTACTTGAGAGAAGGAACAGATGAGGTAGTTGTAAGTCGTGAACAACAATTAACACGTGCTAAGGAAGTATGTTTAGTGATGGTTCAGGAAGGATATATCGCGCCAAAACGTGAGAAAAATATCACTGTTGTTGGGCAAGAAGGACTCGGAATTGTTTACGTTGGAGCGAATGCTATGTTATCAGGAAATTATATGTCTGAACACGATCGTGTGATCTCTGAAAAACTTGGATTCGTTCTATGTGGAGGAGATTTATCAGAAAATACAGTTGTTTCAGAACAGTATTTATTGGACCTCGAACGAAAAGCGTTCTTGGAACTGTGTACTGAGAAGAAAACATTGGAACGATTAGAAAGTATTGTTAAGACAGGAAAAGTTCTTAGGAATTAGATGAAGAGAGACTGCAAGACTAGAAGATTGAAAGACTGAAAGACTAGAGGGTTAATAGACCGGGAAACTAGAAAATTGAGAAGAATCAAGCACTTGATTTGGAAGATTTAAAAATTAGAAATGAAGCATAATTTTAGAGAATTAAATATTTGGAAAGATTCGATCAATTTGGTCAAGCGCATCTATTTAATCACCTCTGAATTACCTTCTTCCGAAAAATTCAACTTAACAAGTCAAATCCAACGATGTGCAGTTTCGATTCCTTCAAATATTGCAGAAGGTTCAGGCAGAACGAGTAATAAAGAGTTTAGACATTTTCTAAATATTAGCATTTCATCCTCCTACGAGTTAGAAACGCAGTTAATTATCATTAGTGACCTTTATCAAATTGAAGTCCAAGAGGTAGTGTCAGAATTGCACAATCTTCAAAAGATGATTGGAGGATTTAAACGATTGGTAGCAAATCCTGAAGTTAAATAGTGAGTTAGTAAAATATATAGATACGATATAAAAATTTAATGCATTAGAGAAAGAAGCATAGATGACAATTATAGCAATACTGAAATCCTGTGTCCATACACAGTCCTTAGGTCTTGAAATCTTCTTCTCTTAAAATCTTATTCAAATGAAAGAAAGAGCATATATAGTAACAGGATATAGATCGGCGATTGGTAAAGCTGGTCGAGGTGGACTACGTTTTTATCGCCCAGATGATTTAGCGGCAGATGTTATCAAGCACATCATGAAAGAAGTTCCTCAGTTGGACAAAGAGCGCATTGATGACGTGATCGTTGGGAATGCTGCTCCAGAGGCAGAACAAGGATTGAATGTTGGTCGAATGATCTCATTAATGGGCTTGGATACTGATAAAGTTCCAGGAATGACCGTGAACAGATACTGCTCCTCTGGTTTGGAAACAATTGCGATTGCAACTGCGAAAATCGAGAGTGGAATGGCGAGTTGTATTCTTGCTGGTGGTGTTGAATCGATGTCCATGATCGCAATGGGAGGATGGCGAATCGTTCCTAATGCAAAAGTTGGGAAAGAAAATCCGAACTGGTATTGGGGTATGGGATTAACTGCTGAAGCCGTGGCCAATCAATATGGCATTACGCGTGAAGACCAAGATATTTTCGCGTTAAAGTCACATGAGAAAGCAATTGCTGCAATCAAGGCTGGTCGATTTAAGGATGATATTGCTCCTATTGAAGTAAATCATATCTTCCTTGATAAAGATGAAAAACGTCAGGAAAAAAAATACACATTTGATACAGATGAAGGTCCACGTGCGAGTAACCTTGCTGGTTTAGCTCGATTGCGCCCAGTATTTGCTCAAGGTGGTTCAGTAACTGCCGGTAACTCTTCTCAAACTTCTGATGGCGCTGCATTTTGTTTGGTGATGTCAGAAACGATGGTGAAGGAATTGAATCTTGAACCAATCGCACGACTTGCTTCTTACTCTGTAGTTGGAGTTGAGCCACGAATCATGGGAATTGGACCAATTGATGCAATTCCAAAGGCGATTAAGGCTGCAGGATTAAAACAAGATGACATTTCACTCTTCGAATTGAATGAGGCATTTGCATCACAATCTTTGGCCGTAATTCGCGAAGCTGGATTAAATTCTGAAATCGTAAATGTAAATGGTGGAGCAATTGCACTTGGACACCCTCTTGGTTGTACAGGCGCTAAATTGTCTGTTCAGATCATGAACGAATTGAAAAAAAGAGATCAAAAGTATGGAGTTGTGACGATGTGTGTTGGTACTGGTCAAGGTGCTGCTGGCGTTATTGAAATGCTTTGATCAAAGTCGCTGAATTGCGCAATCTTGAAACATGAATAGAAAAATAAATCGCGCTTTAAAATCCGCAGGCTTTACTGATCTTCTCGATATTCAGCAAGAATGTATTTCTTCGCTTGAACATGCTGACGATGTCATTCTTCTTTCGAAAACTGGATCGGGAAAAACGCTCGCATTTTTATTATCGATTATTACCAAGCTCGACGAAACCAAAACAAATGAAGTTCAGGCACTTGTTGTAGCTCCTACACGCGAACTTTGTATTCAAATAGAAAATGTCTTTCGATCATTGAAGACAGGGTATAAAGTCACAACCTGCTATGGAGGGCATTCAGTTCAATCAGAACGCAATAGTTTGAGCGAAGCTCCAGCAGTGATCATTGCCACACCTGGAAGATTGCAAGATCATATTTACCGTCGAAATGTAGACCTTAGAACAGTAGATTTTCTTGTAATTGACGAGTTCGATAAATGTTTGGAATTCGGGTTTCTTGATAGCATTGAAGATATCTACGAACAACTGAAACACCTTAAACACCATGTGCTAACTTCCGCAACTCGATTGGATAACATTCCAGAGTTTTTGAGAATCTCATCACCAGTAATCATTGATGCAATTAAGGAAGATGACACCTTAGATCTCGTCGAATATGTGGTGAACGTTCAGGAAGACACCATGGAAAGTCTTACCCTTTTAATCGCCTCATTTGGCATGGAGAAGAGTATGATTTTCGTGAATTATCGAGAGGTTTGTGATGACGTTCAAGAACGACTTTACGACAATGGAATTACGTGTGCTATTTATCATGGTGGACTTGAGCAAGAAATGAGGGAGCGACAATTAATCAAATTCTCGAATGGAACTGCCAATACAATCGTTTGTACTGACCTTGGAGCACGAGGCTTGGATATTCCCGATGTGAAACACATTGTACATTATCAATACCCTGGAAGTGAATCAGCATTTGTACATCGAAAGGGAAGAACTGCAAGAATGGGTGGTAGTGGCGGATTTTCTTACCTCTTCATCTCGAAGAAAACAGAGCTTCCAATGTACATCACTGAACCTGGATTAAGCATGACTCCAGAATATGGCCCTGTTCCTACTCCAGAATGGGAGACAATTTATATTGGCGGTGGCAAGAAAGACAAGATTGGAAAGATTGACGTCGTTGGATTTTGCGCGAAAGTAGGAAAACTTGCCAAGGATGAAATCGGGATGATTGACTCGAAAGATCGTCATTCTTATGTAGCGATTAAGCGTTCGAAATGTGACGAATTTATTCGAAACATTAAAGGAGAAAAGATTAAGGGGAAGAGATTGAAAGTTGCCGTGGCGCGATAGGGATCGTTGGATATTGGATTAATAACGAAATTGTCAGTTCGAGTGCGAAGCGTAGTGCCTATGCTGAGTCCTTCGCCAGAGGCTTCGGCCGCCGGAGAAAGCTACGGCATAAGCATATCGAGAACTAGACAAATGATTATTGCAAGTTAAAAAGGCTACTACGAAGGCACGAAGGGCACAATGAAGGAGACGTGATTGTCCGATTGTCCGATTGTCCGATTGTCCGATTGTGTTTAGGAAACAATGGATGATTCGAGGCTAGATCAAATCTAAAGCGTGTTCCTGCGCCGTAGCTTCGGCAAAGGAGCAAGCGTGTCTAAAAGCGCAGCGCTCGAATAATCTGCAGGCGAAGCCGCGTCTAAAAAGCCATGCTTTTCTAATTCCCCTCTACTCGATTTCCATCGTGATCAATGAAAAACCATTCATTAGAAATCCATGACCAATGTTCTGATTCTGGAACGCTTTCTTTCCTTCCAATAAATGCAACTTGCGCCTTACCATCAATGAACATAAATGCACATTGGAATTGGGGTTTAATAACAATTTCACCTTGCATATTTGCGAAACCAATTAAGTCATTGTCGATAATTCTAAATAATCCTTCTTCAACATAATCAGGACCATTATCAAAAGGGTACACGACGAAGAGCACATTATCGTGGCGATCAATTGCAGGAAACCCACCCTTTACTTCGTAATCATTAACAATCGCGAACTCTTTCAATGTATCTGTAAAACAAGGATAATACTTAAGCGGAATTACAGTATCTCCTTCTTGATTGACATACCCACAGTTTTCCTCTTCCTCATCACATACTCTATAGAGATAATCAGAAGGATCAGTTTGAGCCATGGATAGTACTGGGAGACAACTAAAAGCCAAAATTAAAAAACGCATAACGTATATCATTTAAATATCAAATGGTAGCAAATTTGGTTCCACAAATTGTGCTTTCGCCTGATCATTGGTATAAATATCAGCACTGTAATGTGCCTCAATAAGTTGTTTAAAATTAGACGTTAGTCGCGGGAATTCATCCATAAAGGCGGTAAAATCATCTGAATCTGATTTCAACATAAAGTGATAAATGACCTTCACAGCAGCTACTGTCAGTGTGTGATTATAGATACTTCTTACTCCAAGGTGGTCGACATAAGCCATTATTTGATTTGGAATACTCTCAACTGCCCGTTCAATTCCATCTTGTCGAATATTAATCCATGCCAATCGAAGATGAGCTTCATGATTAAAAAGTGATTCATCCATTTCACATGAGCGAAATTGCTTCAGAAATTCCTCGTTTGATAGTTCACGATGACTTTTCATAATTAATTTAGTTCTAACGTTTATCGTGCTGGATAAGAGCAAAACGACACTCGAACGGACAATAAAACGATCGAGTTCAGCCGAAGGCATCACGAATCCAACGATCCAACGATCTAATAATTCCCCCCCCTATCTACCTCATATAATACTTCCTCACCACATCAGCCGCCCCTTTATTCTGAACGGTAAACATACTATTCGTTTTTCCGCCAGCGTTTAAATGATCGGGATACCATTTCCATAAAAATCCACCTGCATAAATCTCATTCGCCCAAATCGATTGATACAATGCTTCCAACGCAACCTCTTGTGCCTCTTGATTCACCTTTGCTTCATTACTGTAATCCCACGGTTTCGCTGCACAGTCTTTAATGCTCCTATACCCATATTCAGTAAACAGGATTTGTTTGTTAAGACTGTTCGCAACAGAATCCATGATAGCCATATGTGGCAGCCAGCCTTTCTTTAAGTGCTTCAATTTCGATTTCCCTTGCTTTGAAATTGGAAAATAAGCATCCACACCAATATAATCTAGCGCGTCCCAAAATTTTACTTTATCAAAGTCATCCCAATTAGCCGCGTAAGTGAGTTTACCAGAATAAATCACTCGGATCTCTTTTATCAACCTACGCCAATATTCCTCATCGTATTCAGCAAAGATTTTCAACTCAGTTCCAATGCAAAGCATCTCTACATTTTCTTCCTCAGCCATCTGAGCAAAAGCCATGATATATTTGGCATAATTTTCCTCAAGCAATTGCCAGTCTTCAGCATTTTTCATCATGATTGTACCAGTGTAAGCTCCATGCTCTACCCAAATTTGAGGCTTCAGCATGACGGATACATTTTGTTCGTGAATCTTTTTGACATGCAAACGTGCGCCCTCAGTTCGTTCTCCTTGCCATTGCCATTTTGCATTAAAGTGAATCTCTGGTGTCGAAACAGCTGGCATATAGGCGTAGGGAATAATTGCAACCCAATTCGAACCAATATTCTTCATTGGAAGGACATGCGTCGAATCAAGCTCCTTATCTATAGCAACCAAACTCACGCCATTCACCTTTATTAAGGTGGGTGTAACAGTATCTGATTGACATCGTCCAACAAAAGAGATTGCACCAAGAACGATACAAATAGAGATGATTTTTGTCAGATGCACATGCTTCGATTAATAAATAATTCAAATCAGATTGAAGAATGAGTTGAAGATAATTAAAAAAAAAGTATTTAATATGCATGCATAACATGTGTAATTCGTATATTCGCCACGTACTCACGTTTAGAATTAGTAAATAATGTCAGAAAAAGCTGAAAAACCAATCAAAGGAGGTGAGTTTATCGTTCGCGATACCAATGCCTCAGAAGTATTTATTCCTGAAAACTGGTCTGAAGAACAACGTATGATCGCAGATATGTGCGACGACTTTATCAATGCTGAAGTTGTGCCTAATCTGGATCGAATTGATAGCATGGAGGAAGGTTTAATGCCCTCAATCATGGAAAAAGCGGGTGCACTTGGACTACTTGCAATGTCGATTCCTGAAGAATATGGAGGAATGGGAGTTGATTTCAAAACTTCACTTCTTGCCACAGAACGCCTTGGTAAAGGATATTCATTTTCAGTAGCATTTGGTGCACATACGGGAATTGGAACGCTTCCATTGATGTATTATGGAAACGATGACCAACGACAAAAATATATTCCTAAGTTAGCTTCTGGAGAGTGGAAAGCTGCTTACTGTTTAACTGAACCAGGATCTGGATCTGATGCCAACTCAGGTAAAACAAAAGCCGTTTTAAGTGAAGACGGAAAAGAGTATACGCTTAACGGTCAGAAAATGTGGATTACCAATGCGGGATTCGCAGATTTATTCACGGTCTTCGCGAAGATTGATGATGATGAGAAATTGACAGCATTTTTAGTCGAAGCAGATAGCGAAGGAATAACGTTGAATCCCGAGGAGAAAAAAATGGGAATCAAGGGTTCTTCAACGCGACAGGTATTCTTCAATAATGTGAAAGTACCAGCTGAAAACATGCTTTCTGATCGTCAAAATGGTTTTAAGATAGCCTTGAACATTCTGAATATTGGTCGAATAAAATTGGCTGCAGGTGTTATGGGAGGAGCGAAACAAGCCATTACTGAATCAATAAAATATGCAAATGAACGTGAACAATTTGGTCGTGCCATTTCTAAATATGGAGCCATTCGATACAAACTCTCAGAACAAGCAGTTCGTATATTTGCTGTTGAATCTGCAACGTATCGAGCTGGACAAAACATTGATGATGCCATTGCAGGATTAATTGCAGATGGTATTGAAAAGGGAGAAGCTACCTTAAATGGAATTGAGTTATTCGCGCCAGAATGTGCGATTCTTAAAGTGGCGGGTTCTGACGCATTGGATTATGTTGTGGATGAGGCCGTTCAAATTTTTGGTGGAATGGGCTTCTCGGCAGAATCAAGTGTTGAGCGTGCTTACCGTGATTCTAGAATCAATAAAATTTTCGAGGGCACGAATGAAATTAACCGTTTGCTGATCGTTGATATGGTCCTAAAACGTGCAATGAAAGGCGAACTGGATTTGATGGGGCCAGCAATGAAAGTTGCAGGCGACCTAATGAGTATCCCTGATTTTGGTGATAAGCCAGAAGGAGTTCTCGGAAACGAAGCAGCCTATCTTCAAGGATTCAAGAAATCAATCTTGATGGTTGCTGGAGCAGCAGTTCAAAAATTGATGCAAACAATCGGAAAAGAGCAAGAGGTACTAATGAATGTGGCTGATATGTCCATCTACACCTACCAAGCTGAATCTGTTCTTCTTCGTGTGGAGCAAATGATCACATTGAGAGGTGAAGAAGCTTGTGCAGAGCAAATTGCAATCGCAAAACTTTATTTCTATGATGTCGCTGATAAAATCAACAAGGCAGCAAAAGATGCATTGAACTCCTTTGCTGAGGGTGATGAATTGAAAATGATGCTAATGGGCTTGAAACGTTTCACAAAAACAGAACCTTTCAATCCGAAAACTGCGCGTCAATTGATCGCAGCAAAAATGATTGAAGCAAACGAATATTGCTATTAAAATAGATCTTTTGAGTTACAGAAAAGGGAGCCTCGATTTATCGGACTCCCTTTTTTTATTGGATTATTTTTTTACTTCTTTAGTACAATTCCATCTGCAGTAAATCCGAGTTCAAACTTAGGTTCTGTGATTTCTGCAATCTCTTCTGGAGATTTTCCTGCATCTTCAGCGAAATGTTGCAATAGATCAACTGGAACAGAATCATTGAATGCAACTCCGTGAAAGTAAGCTACTGTTCCTGGTTTAGTATCTGGTGGGATTGTGAAGTGATCCTTGAATCGAACCATGAATGTTTCACCATCTCCTTTATCAACGCTCACCCAACATCCAGCTTTCGCACAAACTTCTGTGATTGTTCCCTGAAATGTAAATTCACTTGTGTCCCCAGTAGTCGAACCAATTTTCAATCCATCTACTTCAACTGCATTATCGATGTTCACGGAAATGGGGCCATAGCTCTTGCCCAGTTTCACATCCATTTTATTAATTCCTCCCGCTTCTTTTTCCGAAGCACAGGATGCAAGTAGAATTGCTCCAGAAATGATTAGTATGTAGTATTTCATCTGTATTGTTTTTTTACAAAGATCACAAGAAGATTTCAATTCACGTAAAAATTAGGCACAAAAAAACTCTGATTCAAAAATTCGAACCAGAGTTATCTATATGTTTAGAGACTGACTTATTTTAAATAATCAATCATAAATTCATTTGTCGACATCATCTCACCTCCTACTTTAACGTAATGGGCTCCAGCTGCAATTAAAAATCGCGTAATTACAGTACGACTTTTTGCTTCATTCACCTTCATTGTTATGGTAGCAACATTCGAAGATTCATCAAAATCAATACTAAAGTAATTTTCATAATATTTAGCGCTCTTCTCAATTCCCGCAGTAGTTTGACCTACAAACGTAAATTGATACACACCATCTCTTTTACTGTTCGCTAACTCTGTCTTACTCGTTGTTGTAGCTATCTCGTTTGCCTCTTGAGCAAAACTAATTGAAGACAGTCCTAACATTACGAAAAGGGTATAAATGATCTTTTTCATCGCTTCGTTTTTTTTTAAGACGGAAGATTCCACCTGAAAGTTGTATACTAACGTTAGCTAAACTACAATTATTTTGCCAAATTTATCGCCCATGGCAAATCTTTTACTTTTCAAAAATAAAAATGCGATTGAAGCTGGATGCGATGAAGCAGGCAGAGGTTGTTTGGCGGGGCCAGTAGTGGCTGCTGCAGTCATCCTCCCAATGGACTTTAAAAACGACATTTTAAACGACTCAAAAAAACTTTCTGAGGCAAAAAGGAATGCTCTTCGTCCACTAATTGAAAAAGAAGCACTCGCATTTGGTGTTTCCTTTGTTTTTCAGCAAGAAATCGACGAAATAAACATTTTAAATGCAAGTTTCGCAGCAATGCATCGTGGTGTTGACCAATTATCAATCAGGCCAGATTCCTTATTAATTGATGGAAATCGTTTCAATGCATATCCAGGAATTCCCCATGAGTGCATCATAAAAGGAGACGGCAAATACCTCTCTATAGCAGCTGCTTCAATTCTCGCCAAAACCTACCGCGATGAATACATGGAAACGCTTCATAAAGAATTCCCTTGGTATGACTGGATAAATAACAAGGGCTATCCTACGCGCAAACATAGGGAAGGAATTGTAGCTCATGGCGATTGCATACATCATCGCAAGACATTTACATTACTCTCACCTGATCAGCTTTCCTTATTTCCGTAAACATTTCATTGTTCATTTATATCCGAACAACTAGCATTTCAAGCCATCCTTACGCCTATTTTTGAAGTAAACGAATCCTCATGTTGAAACGTGTTCTTCTTGCACTCTTTTTCATTGGCAGTCTAGCTTGGATTGGCTACATGGGATTGGAGATTTATCAGACGAGCAATGACTTCTCTGAGTCCTATCTATTCAGTCCAGAAGACGAGCAGCTGTTGATTGTGAACAGACCTTCGGAAGTTTCATTTGACGGAATTGATTTTATCAATCAATCCCCACTCTTTTCAATCATTGCAGAATTAGACGATTCTGCTTATGCAACCGGTTATTTTAGTGCGAAAAGAAGTCATTTCCTTCTCGAAAAGAAAAATAATTGGAGCGAAAAAGATATCAAACAACTTTTTGCCGATTGTGGTGAACTCACAAATTTGACCTCCAGCACATTCACGCTTGGAACACTGAAAGGTCGCTATCGAAAACTGCGCCTTTATGTTCAAGAGGAAGGAATCGAACTCAGTAAGACTCCATTAAACGAATTTGTTCACGATAAAAAGGCAAGTGCGTCCATTCTACAATTTGGAGATCAATCCAATGTGAATCTTGTGACAGATGTCTATTTCAAGAAGGGAGGCAAGGTTGATTACATTACTAGAAATGAACAAATCGCACAAGGTAAACAAGTGCATGATGAAAAAATATTCGCGCGCTTCGTGTCACGAAAATTCAAATCATATCATTTTTTGGAACGCGACTACTACGCTACATTAGATACAGCTTTTGCCTCTGGACCAATGATACAATGGCTTAAAAATGGGTTTGTAAAACTTGATTATGGAGGTGAAATAGTCTACATATCTGACTATGTTAACGGTCAAGACCCTATTCTCATCTTGAATGATCTCCAGCAAACCAATGATGAAATATCCTTCAAGTTTCAACTTACCAAGGACTTTCCTGCTAGCAATAGATCATACTGCGTTAAATATTTAGAAGACCTGGTTGTGATTGCTCATGAAGAAGAAACCTGTGATCAAATTCTGGCAGATTATCAGGTGGGAAATACGATTTCGTTGGATAATGCAACTCATAAGCGTCTCTACTCTGATCTTCCGAGGGCAGTTTCTGAGCGAAAGATCACCAGTGAATCCCGAATTTCCAAAGCTGTCTATCAGGGCTATTTGCTTGAAACTCGTTACGGGAAAGTTGACATCGAGCAAACATCAGTGAAAGAGTCTATTGCACTTACTTGCAATTTTGAAGTAGCCGATTTTGTCGTACTTCCAGGGCTCGGAAATGTCGTTGCGATGAGTGCAGATGGTCAAGTTGCCTGTTTTAAAAATGAGAAAGAGGCTTGGCGAAAGAAAATTGATGGAGGGATTAAAAGTGACCTTCAACTGATCGATTTACACGGAAATGGTGAAGACCACGTGCTCTTGAACACGGAAGATGAAATCCATCTCTGGACGATCAATGGAGATCCAGTTTCTGGATTCCCTATAAAGCTGGAGAGTCTAGCTAAAAATGAGGTGAGATTTTACCGTTGGAAAGAGAAGAGCTTCTTCTTAATTGCTGATTCAGATGGCAATGCAGTGCAATATGATTCTAAAGGAGGCGAACTCACTTTCTTTAAAGCATCAATTCCAATTACTGAGCAAATTGACGTTTGGTCAAGTCAAAGTAGACTCTTTTTTGGATTTAGAGATGGGAAAAAATTCGAAATGTATGATGTAGGGAAAAATCGCTCGCATCGCACTTTTCAACTCCCCGAAACAGGTCAATCCGCTAAAATCGCCAATGAACTTCTGCATTTCGGATTCAATGGATCTAGACTTGCGCGCTACGACCAACAAGGCACTAGAACAGACTTCCAGTCCTACAATAGAGGGCGATTGGTGAAAGTTGAAAACAGTTTAAATAATCCAATTCTAATCGTTCAAAACGCAAATGAAATCCACCTAATCAATCAGGATGGGGTACCCTTTGGACAGATTCATTTGCCATTCAATGAAGTACGTGACATCAGTTATAATATGCTGAATTCTGGAAAAACCGTCATTGCAGTCATTGACGGTTTAGAGAATAATGTATATTTGTACGAGATGACTGGCTCACAATTGTTGAAGCGTCCACTGGAGGGGAAAACGAAAGTAGATGTTGCAACACAGGGAACTGGCTTAAGAATAACTACAGTGGTTGACAAATTTGTCATCCAGTATTTAGAGAACTAAAAACTACGTTAAGAATGAAAACTATCAAACGTTTGGCACTTTGTGCCGCCGTGGCATTATCTTTTTCCAGTTTTTCACAAAACTATTTAGGGATTCACAGCAGCAATTATGGGGGAGTTATGGCAACTGACCTTAACCCTGCAAGTTTCGTTGATGGAAGATTTAAAGTCGACATCAACCTTGCAAGTGCAAATATTGGTTTCTGGACCAATGCAGGATATTTCGATTCAGGAGATATGCCTAAATGGTGGGTGAAGTCCTTCAAAAATGATGAGGATTCTCAAGGATCCATTGGAACTGTAGCTGGAGGAACGAATCCTCACAATGATTGGATTCTACCTGATTCAACATTTGCAGATCGCTACATCTTCCGAAATTATGATTCGTTGAGCACCTCGAAAACTGTTGGAATCTATAACAATGTCCAGATAGATGTCTTGAACTTTATGTTCCACATCAATCCAAAAATAGCAGTTGGATTCGCTGCTAAGTTTAGAAGTGTAACGAACGTTGATGATATTGACCCTAAGTTGGCAGTTCTTGCTGAAAACGATTTGGATATCACTTCCTTATGGAATCAAACCTTTAATGAGTCATTGCTTAACCTCAACCACATGACGTGGATGGAATATGGCTTTGTCTACTCCCAAGTCTTAAAAGACGATGGTGAACATTTTATGAAAGCCGGGGGTAAAGCGAAATGGCTCTCGGGAATCGCCGCCGCCTACGCCTATACAGATAACTTCGAGTACAACCTCTTTAATGATGATACGTCACAGTATCTCAAAGGAGATATGGCTTATGGTTACTCTAATAACATTGATACCTATATTGATGGAACCAACACAGGTGGTTTTCCTGAAAGCGCTTCGAAATTTGGACTTGGGTTAGACCTTGGATTCGTTTACGAGTGGCGTCCAGAATGGAAAGATTACAAATATGACATGGATGGTGAAACAAACATCTGGCGTCGAGATAAAGAGAAGTATAAAATCAGAGTTGGAGCATCCATCCTAGATATAGGGGGAATGAAATTTGAAAAAGGAGCAATCACTTCAGATTTTGGTGTGAATACAGACCAATTGTTTGACCTTACCATATTTGATAACGCTGACAATTTCGCTGATTTTGATTCTATCATTGACAGTCTTACAGTGAACAATCCTGATTGGACGGCAAGCTCAGACAACAGTAAAACGTTCTTCATGGCAACGCCTAGTGCGTTTAGTTTCCAGTTTGATTATCATATCTGGAAATATTTCTACTTGAACACAACAGGTGTTTTCAGTCTTCAAAATAGAAAAAACCCACATCGTGTTCGTGTGGCAAACCAAATCTCGGTTACGCCTAGTTTTGATCACTCATGGTTTGGAGTTCACATGCCATTTTCTTACAACAAGTATTCTAAATTTAAAGCAGGTCTAGGTTTACGCCTTGGACCACTTACTTTAGGAGTAACTGATTTCAGAACGCTATTCGCATCAGGAAAAATTAAAGGTGCAGAGATTTACACTGGATTGCGTTTACCAATTCTTTACGTTCATCCTAGTGATATTGATGGCGATTTAGTTTCTGATAAACTAGATGAGTGTTTAGTAGTTCCTGGAGTTTGGGAATTCAAAGGATGTCCTGATACAGATAGAGATGGAATTAAAGATCTTGATGACCTTTGTCCTAACACTCCTGGTGTAGCAGAATTCCAAGGGTGTCCTGATTCAGATGGTGATGGCCTTCCAGATAAAGATGATGATTGTCCAGATGAAGCAGGACCAATTGCATTTAAAGGTTGTCCAGATAGAGATAATGACAGTATCATTGACAAGAATGATGATTGTCCTGACGTTCCTGGTCTTCAAGCATTCAAAGGATGTCCTGATACAGATGGTGATGGAATTAAAGATGAGGATGATGCTTGTCCTGATGTTCCTGGACCAGTTGTAAACAATGGTTGTCCAGATACAGATGGTGACGGTTTATTTGATTTCATTGATGAATGTCCAACTGATTTCGGACCGAAAGAAAACAATGGATGTCCATGGCCTGATACAGATGAGGATGGATTGCTCGATAAAGATGATAAGTGTCCATACATTGCTGGTCCACTTAGCAACGAAGGTTGTCCTTACCAAGATACTGATGAAGATGGTGTACTCGATAAGGATGATGAATGTCCAACGACTCCTGGTCCAGTAGCAAACAAAGGTTGTCCTGAAATCGAAGCAGCTATTGAGGAAATCTTGAAAACTGCATTTGAGAACTTAGAGTTCGAAACTTCACGTGACGTGATTAAGGATGTATCACTTCCATCATTGGGTGAACTTGCAGATGTACTTGTGAAGAAACCAGAATGGAGACTGCAAATTTCTGGACACACGGATAATGTTGGAGCTGCTCAAGGTAACTTGGTTCTTTCCAAGAAACGTGCTGAGTCTGTGAAACGATTCATGGTTTCGAAAGGAATTGATGCTGATCGATTGAGCGTTCTTTACTTCGGTGAAACTGATCCTGTCGAAGACAACAGTACACCAGAAGGACGTCAGAGAAACAGACGTGTTGAAATGGTGATTATATTTAAATAATCTTATCTCACAATAGACTACAGGTCGGCTCTTCACGGAGCCGACCTTTTTTGTGCATATTCATTGGTAATGGCAGTATGATAAGTGAACTTGTGCCTAGGATGATATTCTCGTTTCCTTTGCTAACTTTAAGATACAAGACATCCTACTATGAAAATTCTAAAGAAATTATTCATCGTCATCATTGCGATTGTCGCATTGATATTAATCACAGCACTTTTCGTACAAACAGACTTTACCGTTATGCGCACTGTTGAAGTCGCCGGGGAGAAAGCTGAGGTCTATGAGTATCTTAAGTTCCTCGAAAATCAGGAAGAATATGCTGTTTGGCAAAAGAAGGATCCAAAAACAGTAAATGCGTCAAAAGGTACAGATGGAACAGTTGGATTCATCCGAACTTGGAAAAGCAGTCATGAAGAAGTTGGCGTTGGTGAGCAAGAGATTACGAAATTGAAAGAAGGAGAACGTATTGATTTTGCGCTACGTTTTAAAGAACCAATGGAAATGGAATCCACGGCTTCAATGACCACTGAGGCAGCAGGAGATAATAAAACCAAGGTTACATGGGAATTTAAAGGCTCTACTCCTTACCCATTCAATATCATGTTCCTCTTCATGGATATGGATGCCGAACTTGGTCCAGATTTGAAAAATGGACTTGACAATCTTAAAGGAATCATGGATTCTCGTGAATAAATCCAATTTTCTTCGGCGTTAAGAGGAATAATCCGCTAATTTTAACGTGTGGTAAATCTTAGCCGAAAACATCGTTACTTACTGAGCATCCTTTCTGGGATTCTATTAGTGATCTCGTTTCCGTACACGGGAAGTCTTACCCCTGTCGTATTCGTCGCGTGGGTGCCTTTACTCCTTGTCGAAAGTTATATCTCAACAAAAAATTACCGATCCCGTAAAGTATTCACGCATGCATTTTTAACATTTCTCATTTACAATGTTGGCTGCACATGGTGGATCTGGAACGCAGATACTGAAGGAGCAATCATGGCGTTTCTTGCCAATACTTTGCTCATGTCTTTTACGTTCTATCTCTTCCATCTTACCAAGAAATATGTAGGAGCAAAAGAAGGATATCTCGCTTTGCTTATTTATTGGATCGCCTTTGAGTACTTTCATTACAATTGGGAAGGATCATGGACTTGGCTAACACTTGGAAACACCTTTAGTATCACTCCATCTTGGATTCAATGGTATTCATTTACAGGAGCATTGGGTGGTTCCCTTTGGGTTTTATTGGTGAATCTACTCGTATTTAGAATTTATCAGAACATTTGGTTTAAACGCGAAACGTGGAGAATTCAGACCCCACTGATTTGGATGACGAGCGCTTTCTTGCTCATTCCTTTGTGTATTTCGATCATTACTTATGTCAGCTACTCTGAGACAAAAAGACCTGTCGAAATTGTCGCAATTCAACCGAATATTGATCCATACAATGAAAAGTTTGTTGTTAACTCGGGTGACGCTCAATTGGAAAAAATAATTCGTTTAGCAGCTTCAAAAATCACTCCATCTACTGATTTAGTTCTTGCACCAGAAACAGCTATTATCTCCCCATTCTTCGAAACGAGTATCTACGAATATGGGTTCTACGCTAATTTGATAAAAGCGAAAGCAAAAATGTATAACACGCCAATCTGTATAGGAGCGTCCACAATCAAAGACTTTCCAGTAAAAAGATCACGTGCCTCAAGGCCGATATTTGGCCACGTAGGTTATCGCGAGTATTACAATACAACCATGCTCATCAACGAGCAGGACAAGGTCGATTTCGTTCATAAGTCTAAACTCGTTCCAGGAGCTGAGGCAATTCCATTTTCCGAAACTTTCCCATTCCTTGAAGATCTAGCACTTCAAAATGGTGGAACCAGTGGAACATTGGGAGTTGAAGAAAGTCCTCAGATCATGCAAACGAAGAAATTTGCGTTCGCTCCTGTCGTCTGCTATGAATCGATTTATGGTGAATGGGTTACAGAGCAATGTCGAAAAGGTGCAGAGGTTATTTGCATCCTCACCAATGATGGATGGTGGGGTGATACACCTGGATATAAGCAACACATGAGTTTCGCTAGTTTACGAGCGATTGAAAACAGACGTTCCGTGGCTCGTTCAGCAAATACAGGAACCTCAGGATTTATTAATCAGCGTGGAGATATTGTTCAGGCAACTGAATGGTGGAAAGAAGACGTGGTGCGCGGAACCTTGAATTTAAATCGCGAACAGACTTTTTACACGAAATACGGAAATGTACTCGGAAGAAGTTTTGCATTTGTAAGTGCACTCTTAATCTTGTTTACGATTGTCAAACGTATTAAACGCTCTAGAGCCAAATAGAATGTCCGACTCACTAATTGATCCAGAACACAGTCCAGAACACAGTCCAGAACACATGGTAGAGGAGCACGGAGATTACCTGCTGTCTTTTGCTATGTCTAAACTTCAGGATATTGATCTTGCAAAAGACATGGTGCAGGATACTTTTGTTTCTGCTTTGACAAAGATTGACACTTTCGAGCAGAGAAGTAAGCTTCGAACTTGGTTAACGAGTATTTTGAATAGAAAAATTATTGATCATTGGCGGAAGGCTGAAACCCGTTATACAGATCCAATTTCTCATTTCTTCAGTCAGAATGAAAACAAAGGTCACTGGCTAGAGACAAGTGGAAATCAAAAAACATTAGAAACGATTGAAGATGAAATCTCGCGTGAAGAAACGATCGTAGAGCTAGGTCAATGTCTTGAAAAGCTTCCAGACAAATGGCGTGGAGTGGTTGCGTCCAAATATTTAGAGGAAAAAGAGAGTGAAGATATTTGTAAGGATTTCGACATAACCCCCTCTAATTTATGGGTTATCATTCATCGTGCGAAGCTAGTACTTCGTGATTGCCTACAAACAAAATGGAATTTATGAAGCGTTGCGAAGAAATAACGTTGGATTTTGAGAAATCAAAGTTTCAGAAACTTTCCCTAAACGCGAAGGTTGCTCAACGGATGCATCTTGGCATTTGCAGTAAGTGTAGACGCTACATGAAAGACAGTAAAACCTTGGACAAGCTATTGGCAAAACGCTTAAAAGGCAAGAGCAATCTGCATGTTTTCACACAGACAGAAAAGACCAATTTGAAACTTAAATTAAAAAATCAGGCTTAGGAAGATTGCAATATCTTTGATCAATAGCCGTTTATATGCCATGAAAATTAAACGCTGTTTTCTCCTTATTGCTTTAATGTTTCTAGGAATTAGTGCCTCAAATGCACAATTAGAATCAGTGATCCCCAATTTCTCTGCGAGTGAATTTAACGGAAAAGTACTTCTCAACTGGGCGATTACCCAAGGAAACACATGCAATGGAATCGAAATTTTACACAGTACAGATTCTATCAATTTTGTTAAAATAGGATCTATTGAAGGAATCTGTGGAGGTTCTGAAGAGATTTATCACTACGAGCACACAGATAACAACCCAGAAAAGAATATCACCAATTATTATCGTCTTCAATTAGGTGGAGTTGGGTATTCATGGATTATCTCGTTACATATTATTGATCCAGGAGAAAATAACTATCGCATTGGACCAAATCCATTGAACGAGACGTCGCTCTTGCATCTGACTAATGATAACCATGCTTTACTCACTTTAAACGTCTACAATCTCTCAGGAGTGCATCTCAAGGAACTGACTACAACTAGTCCAGTATTCGAGTTAAGCAAGAATGATTTTGGGACTGGCAAGTATTTATTTTTGGTCACGAGAGAATTCACAGATTCAATCATTGAAGGTTCATTTATCGTAAACTAGCTGGAACACTAAGAACTCAATGTTTGAGATGAAGCAATCCTATTTTTTCCTTCCTCCCCGAAACTGAGTAGACCCAAAGTTCACGTGTTTTATAGTTCACACTGAACAATTTTGGAACCACGAGCGTATTATTTTCAGAACGATCAAAGAACATATCGCGCTTCATTTCGCCAGATTCAAGGTTAATTGAAGCAAGAGAAACTGCATTATTTCGACGACCATAATTAGCCGTATGAATACGTTCCTGATCAATAAACTCGCCACTCTCCCTGTAATTTTTAAGGTTGTCATTGAAGATAAAATGAACTTCGCCATTATCAACGAAACTCTCGAAACTACTGTAAGGACCACCATCATTAATGGAAACCTGATACTTTTTGATTTTCTTCACCCAATCAAACGAGCCAGATGAATCAATCTTGTAAGCAATAATATCATTGTAATAATAATAGTAGATATTGGAAGATTGACCACTTCGCCCATCAGTAGTTGATCGAACTTGAACATAGAACTGCTCCATCGTACCTACAACACTGCCATCCTCAAGAAAGTTAACATCCCGCATTTTGTAGCTATACAATTCTGGCCCGCCTTTACCCCTATCTTCGCGTCTCGACACTTTTCGTTTAGCACGTTCAGACCAGCCTTGCGTGATAAATTCATCCTCAAATTCACGAAATCCTTGATCGAGAACTTCCTCGGTTTTCAAATTTACACGCTGATAGAATACTCCAGAAACTCCAGATTCCTCTTGTGCCCCGTAAATTCCAGTCATTGTGAAAATATCATTCTCACCCGAGTACATGGCCATGGCAACTACCCGTTTGCCATCTAAATCTAGGGTGAAATCACTTAAACCATTGTCATCATTAATATGATAGATGTGGAGTGCTTTGTAATCACCATGTGTTTTAAATAGCTTTTTCTTTTCCTCTTCCTTGTATTCAGAGAGACAAATGAAATAATCTCCATTATTCGAAATGTGATGTTCATGAATTTCGGACAAATCAGAAGTGAAAGGAAGGAGATATTCACCTTCATTTACAATTTCGAAATCCGCATTGAAGACTTTAAAACCATACTTATGTTTTTCATCTTTCTTTGCAGGGATCTCCCAAACCACTCCAAAATAATCGCCATTTGTTGAGATGCGAATATCAAAAATCCCTTTGCCATAGCTCCTATCCAATTCATAAGACGCGATTGAAATTGATTCTCCAGGGGATTCCAAGCCATCATTAAACTGCTGCATGTAGAAGTAATTCCTACCTTCTTTTTTATCGGATAGAAATACGATAAATTTTTCCTGGAAAACCCGTGCACCTTCAAAATTGGCAACACTTTCGTCTGCAACAAGTCTTATCCTTGCAGATTCTACTGTTGCAATGTCAACATGCTTTGATGCTTTGTAATGTCCAAAAACTCTACCTCCAGCCCATCGTAGGGCATAGAACTCATTTTCTTTACTCGGTAGAAAGTACAACAATGTGCCTTGCTTGCGTTGTAATTCCCCCCATTCAATTTCGGGCACTTGGGCACTTCCAAAGAAGGACAAAGAACAAATGAACACACAACTTATTAGATATCGCATTAATTTAAAATAAACGTCATGGACGTATTAATTTTTACCAATTGGATAATGCCCAATCTATCCCTGTCAATATAGCGTACAAAACGGCTATATTATTGCATTTGGTTAAGCTGCTTCTAATTTAAGCAAAAAAGCTGCCAAATCTAGTCGACAAGTTGAATTCCAGTATAGTTCTGTGGTGAGATGGCTTTAAGTTCGCTTCGAAGTTCATCAGAAACGTCAAGAGTGTCCACAAACGCATGAACTGATTCTTTCGTGATTCGATCATTCGTGCGCGTCAAACCTTTGAGAGCTTCATAGGGTTTTGGAAATCCTTCACGGCGCAAAATAGTTTGAATTGCCTCAGAAACTACTGCCCAATTTTTTTCCAAATCTACTTCGAATGCATCTCGATTAAGGAGTAATTTATCCAGTCCTTTCAATGTTGATTTCATGGCAATAAACGTATGTCCCATTGGCATTCCAATTGTTCTTAATACAGTCGAATCCGTTAAATCACGTTGCAATCTTGAAACGGGTAATTTTGATGAAAGATGTTCAAAAAGTGCGTTGGCAATTCCAATATTCCCTTCTGAATTTTCAAAATCAATTGGATTTACTTTATGTGGCATTGCCGAAGATCCTACTTCTCCCTCTTTCAATTGCTGTTTGAAATAATCCATAGAAATGTACGTCCACATATCGCGATCCAGATCAAGAAGGATTGTATTGATTCGTTTCAACACATCAAAAAGTGCTGCTAAATTATCATAGTGCTCAATTTGCGTTGTTGTCTGACTGCGCGACAATCCAAGAATGTCGTTTACGAAGTGATTCGCAAATCCTACCCAATTATTCTCACTATATGCCACGTGATGTGCATTAAAATTTCCTGTCGCACCGCCAAACTTCGCAGAAAAAGGAACTTGAACCATATGGTTTCTTTGCACTTCAAGTCGTTCTACAAAAACTTGAATTTCTTTCCCTAAACGTGTTGGTGAAGCAGGTTGTCCGTGTGTTTTTGCCAACATAGCAATATCTTTCCACTCAGTGCTTTGACTTCGTAATTTCTCAATCACAGAATCTAATAGAGGAAGGTATTCATTCTGAATAGCATCTCTCATCGACAATGGAATAGATGTATTGTTGATATCTTGAGAAGTCAATCCAAAATGAACGAATTCTAAGTATTTCTCCAGTCCGAGTTTCGTCATTTGATCTTTCACAAAGTACTCTACTGCCTTGACGTCATGATTGGTCGTTTTCTCTATATCCTTAATCCAGTAGGCATCTTCCTCAGAAAAATCTGTACAAACAGCTCTAAGTGCACCATATTTCTCCTTTGGGAAATCGGCCAATGCCTTCACTCCACTTTCCACCATCGCGATAAAGTATTCTACTTCAACAATTACACGGTACCGGATCAATCCATACTCAGAAAAATAAGCTTGTAACTCTGAAGTTTTCGCGTGGTATCTCCCATCAATAGGTGAAATTGTTGTCAGTGGACTGAAATTCATGGATCAATTCTTTTATACGAGTACTAAAAATGAAAGTGCAAAGATACAAAATCAACAGGAAATAGTTGATTTGACAATGCTTTCATTAATTTTGATTCATGCGTTTCTTTAAGAATATGGCGTTCGGGTTTCGATCCTATTGGAAAGCAATTCGATTCATGATTGAGCACCGGTTATATTGGTACCTGATCATTCCTGCAATATTGATGCTGATCATCTACTATTTGGGCTCGCTTGTTCAAGCACATCATGTACAACCAGATGCAGAAACGACGAATGAAATCATCTGGTACGTGTTCTATCTCATGATAGAAATTTCCATTGCATTATTGCTGATGAAGTTCGCGAAGTACCTCGTTGTGGTGATGCTATCCCCTCTACTCTCGCATTTGAGTGTGAAATGTGAAAACATCCTTACTGGAAATAAATACCCTTGGGACTTCAAACAACTTGTATCTGACGTTAAGCGAGCCATGCGTATTGTGGTTCGGAATTTAATGTGGGAATATTTTTTCTTCATAATCATCTTCATTGTGGCATCAATTGGGTGGGATGAACCACAATCTTCCCCTGTTTTTTACCTGACATTTATGATTGGCTTTTACTATTATGGCTTCTCCTATATGGATTATATTAATGAGCGACGAAGGTTAAGCATTGATGAGAGTATTATGTTCGTTCGAAAGAATAGAGGGCTTGCACTTGTCATTGGCGGCGGCTACTCTGTGATGATTTTAGTCCCAGTAGACATCTCTGTATTGGCTGATTTTTCTGCCTTTAGCGACGACTTTGGTGCTGCTCTTGGGCGATTCCTATTAAACCTATTCCTGTGGTTATGTGCATCCTTGGCTCCTATACTTGCCATCCTTGCAGCCACAATTGCAATGCATGATTTAGTTGATTTAAGTAAAAACGAATACTCTGAACGCGAAAATATCGTTGAGTGATAATATGCTCTTATACAGGATTTTTGTTTTCTTTTGCATAACTTTTGTATAGTACTGACTAGAACAAACAAAATGAATATGAAATTTACACTACGATTAACACTTTTAATTGGATTCTTTTTCGCGCTTGCGCCAAACGCATTTTCCAACACAACTCCACCAGATTCGACAACTAGTGTTGTTGATAAGGTAGGTGCAGCATTATTAGTTGAGACTGGTCGTACTCTCTACGCAGAAGGAAAAATGAAAGATGCATTGATCAAATTTCGTCAAGCATCAGTCAAAGATCCAAATAGCTGGACTGCCCCTTATTGGATTAGTCAATGTCACTACAGAATGAATAATTATGGGTACGCCCTTAAATATGCACTACTAGCAAAAACGCAGGGTGGCGAAAAAGTATCTGAAGAAATTAGCTTCATTCTTGGATCATGTTATCATCGATTAGGGGTTTTAGACTCAGCTAAGATGAACTATGAAGCAGCAATGTTGACGCTCAACAAACGTCGATCGAAAGAATTGCTTATTCCTCAATTAATTCTAGAGGTTGAGTATGCTAAAACAGCTCTTGCTGCTGATACGAAACAATTAACTCGTAAGAGATTGCCTGGAAGGGTGAATTCAGGTTTCGATGATTACAACATTGTAATTGCAGATGGTGGTAAGACCATGTATTTCACTTCGCGAAGAAGTAATACAACTGGTGGAAATATGAATCCAGATGATCAGCAATTTTTTGAAGATACGTACCGGACTAGATTCGATTTTGATATGGAAGAATGGGATAGTGTTACGAATGAAATAGGTAAAATCAATTCGGATGGTTTTGATGCATTGAACTTTATCTCAGCTGACGGCTTAGAAGGCATAATGACGTTGAATACAACAACGTTAGATATTCGAAAAAGAACGAAAGGCTCGGATATATGTGAGCTTAAAATGAGCAGCAAAGGAACTTGGAACACACCAAAAATTATTAAAAATAAAACGATTAACACCTCTTACTTTGAAGGGTCTGCTTCATTGACTGCAGATGGAAACACGATGTATTTTGTGACTGATCGTAAGGGTGATAAGAGTTCCACAGATATTTATGTTGTCCAAAAAATTGGCAAAGCATGGGGAGAAGCAAAGCCACTTCCAATGACGATTAATTCGCCTGGAAGAGAAACAACTCCTTACATTACTCCTGATGGTCGATTCCTATTTTATAGTTCTGATGGACTCGTTGGAATGGGAGGACTTGATATCTACGTTGTAGAAAATAAAGGAAGTGAATGGGGAGAACCTATTAACCTAGGCCCTGGAATAAATAGCGTAAACAATGATTCACATTTTGTATATTCGAAAGAATTGAAGAAAGCATTTGTTACTGGATATGAACTAGTAGGAGATAAATCAAGTCTCGATATTTATGAAATTGATATGTCCACTTATAAGCTTCCAGGAGAATAGGACCTTTTGAACTTTATGGATTTAGAGATGTAAAAGCATCTAGGAAACACCACTTCAGTGGTGTTTTTTGTAACCAATACTATTGACGATGAAAATTCTACTCGCTATTATCACGCTTTGCCTTTGCACCACTGTTTCTGCACAAAAAGAAACAAGTAAGGTTTCCAATCTGAATAATGTTACCGTTTTCTTTCAGGGCGCACAACTTGCGCGCTCCTTTAAAGTAAGTTTGAAGCCAGGCAGACAATTCGTTGTATTTGAGAAACTCACTGACTTCATCGATCCAAATTCCGTTCAAGTGAAAGCAATTGGAGATTTGACGATTATCTCTGTAAGTACGCGCAAGAATTATGAAGATTTGAAGTTGACCAATTCTGAAATTAAAGAGTTGATGGGGCAAAAAACGAAACTCGAATCAGAAGAACTGACACTGACAGATGAATATAGGATTCTCGCCTATGATAAAAATTTGCTTCTCGGCAATCGCGAATTAAAGGGTGATGCTGGACTTTCAGTAACAGAATTGAAAGAGGCATATACGTTCATGCATACTGAACTTACCAAAATCACTGCACG
>JBLHON010000005.1:0-33003 GCA_047621865.1 Crocinitomicaceae bacterium
TCAAATCTACCTCGTGTTCCCCCATGGAAAAAAGAAGCCTTTCAAGTTTTGTCAGTGCTACTCCAGCCTGATTAGTGATACGAATGGTTACTTCTGTAGCCTCAGAGAGTGAGAGATAAAGTCTGCTTGTTAAGTCAATTGGAATAGGTAAGATTTGCGCATCGAATTCTGGATCACCTGGTGCTACAACATCACTTAATCGATTCGAAGTGAGTGTGTTTACTTCAGAAAAATGGAAATTTGGTTTTGCTTCCTCAACACTGAATTTGTCGTATGGGGAGATGTGATTGTATTCTTCTAGATATCGTTTAAATTTTATCTCTTCCTCGCTAGGACCAGAAGGGCCAAAGTCTCCAAAAATTGCAGTCGTCATGAACCCAAGTGTTATTACGCATTCGGGTATTGTGGTCAGCCATGTAGTTTCTGGAAAATCGGCGACGGGACTAATCATAATAGGACCCCCAGTGCTTTCATTGATTTCGATTTCATTCGTAACGGGCAGTGCAACTACATTTTCTGGAGCTACTGTATCAACAGTTTCAATCGCGATAGATTCTTGATCAATCATCTCAGTTGCCTGAACACTAATCTGGTTCACAATTTCTTTGGATGCACTATTTTGACAACTGAACAAAGTCAGTCCAAAGACAGCAATCATTGAAACAATCCAGACTGCGCGAAAAGACTCTTGATTTGTTTGCCACTTGAGATAATCTGAGTTGATCACGTCCATTTGCACAGGAGTGATTTTTCCACAGACATTCTTATCCTTCTTCATGCTTTCGGCAAGGAGAGATCTGATTTCTGGTGCTGCTCGACCCGTGAAATCAATGACTTCTTTACTGCATGATTGACAAAAGGCACCTTTATCAGTGGCGGTCATTTTGGACCAATCTTCAGAACACGGATTTTCGATGGATATTCCCATAAGCAGCAGGTAAGTAGACTACAAACGGCAAGATCGACTAAATGGTGTAATTCAGTAACTTATCCACTGTTAAAGAATTGTTAATCTATTCGCCAATATCCTCATTCCACAATTCAGGATTCTTCTCAATGAACGTTTCCATCATCTCAATGCACTCTGTATCGTCTAAATCAATGACTTCAACACCATGACTTTCCATGAATTCTTTTGCACCTGGAAAGGTTCTGGATTCACCAACAATTACCTTCGGAATTTTGAATTGAACAATCGTTCCAGCACACATGTAGCAAGGCATCAGTGTAGAGTAGATGATTGTTTCTTTATACGATCCAACTCTCCCGGCATTGTTCAAACAGTCCATTTCTCCATGAAGAATTGGGTTTTGTTCTTGCACGCGTTTGTTGCGACCACTTGCCACTAATTTTCCGTTCTTCACAAGGGCAGAACCTATTGGAATTCCACCCTCTGATAATCCTTTTTTCGCCTCATCAATAGCGACACGCATAAATTCATCCATACTATCTGCTATTTTTTCCAGCCTGATTTGTCCTTGCGTTTCGTTTTCAAAGCTTCCATTGGTTCAGGAACATAATGTCCTTTTCCTCCTGCTCTGTCATCGTTCCACGTATCTGGAATTTGGTTAGCTTCAGTTAATTCATGCCATGTTTCATGCTCTGTTCCATCATCGAATTTTTCCATGGTGATGCAATCTTCAACTGGACAAACAAGAGAACACAAGTTGCAACCAACACAGTTCTTTTCAATAATCGTTGGGATTCTTGAACCATCTGTTGGCAATGCAATGGCTTGATGTGCTCCATCATCACAGGCGATATAACACAAGTCACAACCAATGCATTTATCTTCATTGATTTTCGCCTTTACTTCACTTTTGAGGTTCAAATGTTTCCAATCTATTACGTTTGGAAGCGCTTTTCCAGCGAAATCGTAAATTGTTGTATATCCTTTGTCGTTCATGAAGTTAACGAGTCCTGCTTCGAGTTCTCGCACGATTCCAAATCCATAGTGCATCACGGCAGTACAAACTTGAACAGAAGTTGCTCCAAGAAGAATGAATTCTACGACATCTCGCCATGTTTCAATTCCACCAATTCCACTAAAGGGAGTGTCTTTGATATCAGCGTGTTGTGCCAAGTCTTTGAGCATGTGCAGTGCAATTGGCTTTACAGCTGGGCCACAATATCCACCATTGGTGCCTTTTCCGTCAACAACAGGGTAGGGTGCATAAGTATCAAGATCAATTCCAACGATACTTTTGACTGTGTTAATCAGTGAGATTGCATTTGTTCCTCCTTGAACGGCAGCTAAACCTGGATCAATAATGTGGGAAATGTTTGGAGACAATTTCGTTATTACAGGAATAGAAGCTGCATCCATTACCCATTCTACGATGGTTTTAAGCACTTCTGGTTCTTGTCCAACTGCGGAACCCATTCCACGCTCACACATCCCGTGAGGACAGCCAAAGTTCAATTCAATTCCATGAGCTCCCGCATCTTCTACTTGCTTGATAATGTCAATCCACTCATCGCGGGTATCTACCATTAAGGATGCGATTGTCGCATGATTTGGAAACTGTTTTGTGACTTCTCGCATTTCACGCAAGTTGTCTTCAAGTGGGCGATCACTGATTAATTCAATATTACTGAACCCTGCCATTCGCGTGTCGCGATAGTTCGTTGATCCATATCTACTCGAAACATTAATGGCGGGCATTCCAAGGGTTTTCCAAACTGCTCCACCCCATCCAGCATCATAAGCCTTCATAATTTGATAGCCTGAGTTTGTGGGCGGTGCTGATGCCAGCCAAAATGGATTTGGTGCCTTAATTCCTGCAAAATTCACTGATAAATCTACCATATCTCTTAAGTTTTTTGTCGTCGTTTATTGGTTGAGCCATTCATGAATCCCGTTCGCGGCAAGTTTACCATCATAGGCTCCATTGACCACTTCTGCACCTCCATTGATAGCATCTCCACCAGCAAAGTACTTTGGGTTTGTCGTTTGATTCGTGTGCTCATTGACCACGATTCGCGTACGATCGTCAAGGTCAAGTCCTTCAATCAGACTTAAAAAAGTTCCTTGTTTCGCTTGTCCAGTCGCCTTAATTACCATGTCACAAGGCACTGTGAATTCACTTCCTGGTATGTTCGCGAGTTTACCATCTCGAGTTTCCGTTTTAATAAAACGAACCCCTTCAACCTTATCAGTTCCCACGATTTCTAATGGAGAAGCATTGAAGAGTCCTTTGACCCCAGCAGCTACTGCTAGTTCATACTCAAAAGAGTAAGCTCCCATTCCAGATTTGTCTCGGCGGTAAGCTAAAGTTACTTCTTCAGCGCCTAATCTCGCGGAAGCTGAGGCAGCATCCATGGCAGTATTTCCACCACCAATCACAACTACTTTATTTGCAATTTTTACATTCGAATGATTCATACGAACTTCTTCGATGAACTCTACTGCTCCAACAACTCCTTCTCGTTCTTCACCCTTCATGTTCAATGTGGCTGTAACGCCTAATCCAACCCCAATAAATAGGGCAGAATAATTAGATTCAAGTTCCGCCAACTGCTCCTTGGTGCTAATTGGAGAATTATAGGTGATCGAATATCCAAGCTGATTCTGTAGGTAATCCATTTCTGCTAAAACCTCTTCATTTGAGATTTTATATGGTGCAATTCCATGAACTGTTAATCCTGATGGCTTTGACTTTGCTTCGAAGATGTCGACAGTATAACCAAGTGTTCTTAGTTCACATGCACATGCTATTCCTGCTGGTCCAGCACCTACAATTGCTACCTTCTTTCCATTGTCTGGCCCAGGGCTATACAACTGCTTGCCAGATTCAATCACTGAATTGGTTGCATAATTTTGCAATCTTCCAATCAACAATGGAGCAACATCTTGGTTGTTATAGACGCACGCACCTTCACAAAGAACTCCTGTAGGACAAATCGTTCCACAGGCATTTCCCATCCAGTTTGAATCGTAAATGGTTTTTGCTGCACCTTCAGTATTTCCAGTTTGAATCTGCTTAATGAAGAGCGGAATATCGATTCCAGTTGGACATGCATCCATGCAGGGAGCATCGTAACAGAACAAGCAGCGAGAACTTTCATAATGCGCTTGAGTATCGTTCATCAATGGTTTCTTCTGCTTGAAGTTTTCCTTGAATTCCTGCTCATTTGCAGGGCGTTTGTATTCTGCCATTCTTTGTGTTTTGGAACAATTGATTACCGCGACACCTAGCTAAGTGTGGCGTGTTTAAATTGCACTGAGATTAATTTTATCGATTAAAGTTTTGTCAAATCACCATACGTTTCAGGACGACGATCTCTGTAAAATTGCCAAGTCGATCGTACTTCTTCTATTAGGTCAAGATCAAATTCAGCAACGAGGAGCTCATCATTATCACGAGAAGCCTCAGAGAAGATTTGTCCACGTGGGTCAACGAAATAAGATTGACCATAGAACTTACCTAAATCCCAAGGTTTCTCTTCTCCAACACGATTAATGCATCCCATGAAATAACCGTTTGCTGCAGCATGTGCAGGTTGCTCTAGTTTCCAGAGATATTCACTCAATCCAGCCACTGTTGCAGATGGATTGTAAACGATTTCAGCACCATTTAACCCAAGGGCTCTTGCTCCATCTGGGAAATGTCTGTCGTAACAGATGTACACCCCAATTTTGGCATATTTCGTTTGAAAAACTGGATATCCAAGGTTTCCTGGTTTGAAGAAGTACTTCTCCCAGAACCCATTTGTATGCGGGATATGGTTTTTACGGTATTTACCCAAGTATTCTCCATCAGCATCAATGACAGCAGCTGTATTATACAATACTCCAGCCTGCTCTCTTTCATAAAGTGGCGCGATAATCACCATGTTGTATTTCTTGGCAATGACTTGTAGTTTTTCTGTTGTTGGACCTGGCACTGCCTCAGCGGAAGCATACCATTTATTATCTTGTCCAGGACAGAAATATGGGGTATTGAAAATTTCCTGTAAACATAGGATTTGAACTCCTTGTTTTCCTGCTTCTTCAATGTATGGAATGTGCTTGTCGTACATAGCACTGCAGATCTCTTGGATCGTTCCTTCACCTTCCGTCATTGGAAGACTCATTTGTATTAATCCTGATTTTACTATTCTAGGCATATTTATTCGTTTAAAGCCATGTTGAAAACACTTATATTTTAATCAACATGATCATGTTATTTTAATTAATCTATTAAGTTTATTCGCGGTCCATTTGTATAGACTTTTCGTTTCATTTGCGGAGATTCTCCAAAGTTTAATAAAAGACCAACCTCCATATCTGTGGCCTTTAGGTAATTAATAAGCTGACACTCGTGTTCGTAACAAATAGTTTTCGCAGCCTTTAGTTCCAATATAACTCCATTATTTACTACAAGATCAGCATAGTATTTCCCTACTTGAATTTCATGGTAGTAGACGGTGATTGGCATTTGTTTTTCAACGTCATACCCTAGCCTTCTCAACTCAATCCAGAGAGCGTTTTCATAAACCTTTTCCAAAAAACCAAAGCCCAGCTCATTATAGACCTTGTAAAAAGCCTTAATTATTTGCTCGGTCATTTCTGAATGTATGTAATTACTATCGCTCACTTTCTTGTTCTAATCTTGTTTTTGGCGCTCTGATAACGCTGATTTATATGATCAAAATTTATGTCTACTGTATCCCGTTAACCTGTAATCTTCAATCATTTTTATCTGCGTCATCTGCGTTCTCTATTTTTTAGTTCCCATCAAGCTCTTTCATTTATTTATTATGTAGTACGCTGATTTATATGATCCATCTGATTGTGATGCATAATGTTTTTGACCTTCATTCAATCTCACTACCCACCGTCCACTTAAATCATTTTTCATCAGCGCTATCAGCGTCATCTGCGTTCTTTATTTTTACAACTTCTATCAATTTTCTCCCCATGAATTCTTGTGATACTTAATGTCATTTAAATAATAAGTGACGTTTTACCTCTTGGGATGAATTTTCCATCACCTGCTTTCAAGAGGCATTCTTCGTTTTCTATTGCGATATTGCCGCGAAGCAATACAGTTTCTGTTTTTCCTGTGACTTTCCACCCTTCGTAACCCGAGTAATCACAATTCATATGATGTGTGTCTACGGATATTGTATGCTCTTTCTCTGGATCAAAAATGACCAAATCGGCATCTGCACCAATCGCAATTGTTCCTTTACGAGGGTACATTCCAAAAATCTTTGAAGCATTCGTTGAAGTGATTTCGACAAATTTATTCAATGAGATTTTCCCTTTGCGAACTCCTTCAGAATACATGAATTCCATACGATGTTCAATGGCTGGATGACCGTTCGGAATTTTCGCGAAGTTGTCCTTGCCCATTGCTTTTTGCTCCAAAGTAAATGGACAATGATCTGTTCCAACCACTTGAATCAGACCTTGATTAATTCCAGCCCAAAGAGCTTCCTGATCTTTCTTCTCACGAAGTGGAGGACTCATTACCCACTTGGCTCCATCCTCTTGCTCATAAAGAGAAGCATCAATCATTAAATATTGAGAACAGGTTTCCACGAGCACTTTCTGATTGCGCATTGTGGCTCTACGTACAGCATTTAGTGCACCCTCGCATGTCATGTGAACGATGTAGCCAGGACATCCAGTATAATGCAACATGTCGGTAAATCGACCAGATGCTTCTGCCTCTGTAACCTCAGGTTGCGACAGATAATGATAGATGGGTTTCGTATTTCCCTCAGAAAGATTTTTGCTGATTAACGAATCGATCATGTCGCCATTGGTTGCGTGAACAGTGACCAATCCACCATGTTTTTTGACCACTTTCATCAATTGAACCATCTGTCCATCGTCAATCATGAGTGCACCCTTATAGGCCATAAATGTTTTGAAAGAAGTAATTCCTTCTTCCTCTATCATCTGCACAACCTCTTTGGCAACGTCATCATTAAAATCAGTCACTGCCATGTGATACGAGAAATCGCCAACAGCTTTATGCAATGATTTGTCTTGCCATTCTTTCAATGCATTGTGCAAAGTGTCCCCTTGAGTCTGAAGAATAAATTCGATCACAGAAGTGGTCCCACCATGCAATGCGGCGCGTGTTCCGGTTTCATAATCATCGCTCGAATACGTGCCCATAAATGGCATGTCCAAATGCACATGTGGATCTATACCACCAGGAAATACAAGTTTACCTGTAGCATCAATTACCTTGTCAGCTGTGTAGGCTAAGTTGGCTCCAATTGCTTTAATTTTTTCGCCTTCAACATAGATGTCAGCGATATAATCTTCTGATGCTGTGACGACTCTTCCATTTTTTATTAAGACTGACATTTAGCTATTGATTTAAAGGTTTGGGCTGGATATATTTCATCATGAGCAGATAATACACAATGAACGAGATGAAGAATCCTGTGAACCAGGCTAAATCTGAGAGATACTTTAATCCGGGAACAATGTACCAGATCAGTGCTGCTCCAATTCCAATAACTAGACTGATCATGGCGTTCCTATTGAATCCAGATTTGTAGCTATATTCTCCATTGCTCTTGTACAGTTCAGCAAGCTTGAGTTGTTTTTTGCGGATGACAAAATAATCGCAGAGCATAATTGCCAAGACTGGTCCAAGGAATCCACTTACGAGAATTAAAATTCCAGCAATGTCATTCATCAACCACCAAGGACAGATGATAATTCCTAGAATCCCTGTGATCGTTCCTCCCATTTTGAAACTTATTTTCTTTGGATAAAGGTTCGAAAATGCGTTTGATGGAGCGATTACGTTTGCGGCAATATTTGTGCTCAAAGTCGCGATGATCATAAATATTTGAGCTATAATAACTACCCAAGGACTTTCAAATTTACCCAATAGGGCCGTTGGATCCCATGGAGCATCTGCGGCAATTAGGACATCTTGAAAGATGAGCACAGAAGCACATGTGACGAAAACCGCAACGAAAGAATAAAGCATCATCGTGCCTGGAAGTCCTATAAATTGACCTTGTTTTTGTGCTTTTTGAGAAGGCGAGTATCGAGTGATATCTGAGATGCTTAAAGACATTGTTGCCCAGAATCCGAGCATCACAGTTAGCCATTTGACGTATTGCCAAACTTTATTGACTGGTGCCGGTGGCTTTGCTGTGAGATCAACAGAAGTCCAAGAAGAACGATAGGTGTACTCATCAGTAACTGAGATGAATTGAATACTGTTTTCAGATTTCAGATTTGCCGTCTTTGGAACATTGATATAGCCCATAATTGGCATCGCGAGCATATCTTCGAGACTCGAATCACCTTTGTCAATATTCAAGTGAGCGTAATGTGTTGCCTTACTATTTCCCTCCTTGTCTTTGAGTGCATTTAGATGAACTTCATAGCCTTCAGTGGTAGGAACTACTTCAATAACGGGTTTTTGCAATTGCGAACTCTGTTCGAGAACGACACCAAATCCATCAGCATTATACGCTCCCCATCCAATGAGAACGACTCCCATTAAAATTAAAATGGGTGCTGAATATTCTTCCAGCCATTTGATGCTATTTGTGCCTTTCCAGATAAAGAACATGTTCATGATCCAGAAGACTCCAAAGCAAACGAACATGAGCCAATTCAAATCTATTGGGGTCGCTGAATCATTGAAAGCATAAATGATTTCATAGATCGCCATGCCGCCAATCCACGTTTGAATGCCAAACCAACCACAGGCAACAATCCCTCTGGTCACAGATGCTAAATGTACACCAGTAGTTCCAAATGAGGCCCTGCCAATTACAGGAAAAGGGACGCCATATTTTACACCAGCATGCCCATTTAAAACCATTGGGATAGTGATAATGAGGTTAGCGACTCCAATGATAATCAAAGATTCGAGCCAACCCATTCCTTCCTTCATCATGTAGGAAGCGAGGAGATATGTTGGAATACAGACGGCCATACCTACCCAAAGGGCAGCAAGGCTCCACTTGTTCCAAGTACGTTTGTCTTTTGGAACAGGCGCAAGATCCTCACTGTAAAGTGATGACCCCGTGATGTCTTCTGTTAATTCAACAATCTCTTCTTCTTGCATTATCCTGTATAATATTCATCGGCAATTTCAAGTACCTGTGAAATGATTTTCAACCCTTCATCAATTTGCGCTTTTGTAATAATAAGTGGTGGCGCGATAAAAATGAAATTCCAACGCACGAAAGTGAACATTCCAAGCTCCTTCACCTTGGCTTGTAAACGAAGTGTAGGCTCTAAATCTGCACCTGAGGCATTCCATGGAGTGAGAGGTTCTCTTGTCTTTCGATCTTTTACCAATTCGATACACCCGAGCAAGCCCGTATTTCTGAAGTCACCAATAGAAGGGTGTTTTTCCATCAATTTTGCAACTTCTTGTTCCATGTAGATGCCCATTTCAGCAGCATTTTCCACCAAATTCCCCTCTTCAATCACCTTGATGTTCTCCAAAGCAGCTGCACATCCAACTGGATGAGCTGCACACGTAAGTCCTAAGACCAATGGAATATCATCGAAATGACTCGCGATTTTATCTGTCACCATCATAGCCCCAAATGGCACGTATGCTGAAGTGAGCCCTTTCGCGAGTACCATAATATCTGGAGTTGTGTCATGGTGATCAATTCCAAACATTTTCCCTGTGCGCCCAAAGCCACTCATCACTTCATCGTCAATGAGAAGAATTCCATATTTGTCCGCCATTACGCGCAACTTTTTCCAATAGTTTGGAGGATATTTAATGCAACCAGAAGATCCTGATTCACCCTCGAATAGGATCGCGGCAACGCTTGCGGGGTTTTGAAATTGGATCACTCTTTCAAGATTAGCCAATGCCATTTCACCACACGCCTCTAGAGAATCTGTCCCCCAAGGGCAACGATATGCATATGGGTTTTCAACATGCACAAAGTTTGGAGCACCTTGCTCATCAATAGGAAATCTTCTAGGATCACCTCCACTAGTTGCCATTGCTGCATAGGTGGCCCCATGATAAGCACGATAATGACCAATAATTTTATGTCGTCCAGTATAGATTCTCGCCAACTTAATTGCGTTTTCTATTCCTTCGGCTCCAGAAACGGTAAAGAATGCCTTGGTAAGATTCCCGGGCATAATTTCCGCTAATTTTTTACCCAATTTAGCTCGAGGCTCAGTGGCCATTCCAGGATTAACAAAGGAGAAATTCTTCATTTGATCCGAAACCGCTTTTGTGATTCGTTGGTTTCCATGACCAATATTCACGTTCATCAGCTGTGAAGAAAAATCGATAATTCGCTTTCCTCCATTTGCAGGGTAGATGTAAACTCCCTCTGCACGCTCAACGTGTATTGGACTTAATCCAGCTTGCTTTGACCAGGAAAACAAGGTGTAATCCAAACAATTTTGGATGACTTCATTTGATGTAGAGCTTGACTCACTCATAATTCTATGCTACTTAATGTGTTTACTAATGATAATTAACTCATCCAATTGGTTTTCGCTTCAGCGTTCCACTTGATGGTTGTTTTCTTGTTTTGCGTCCAAAATTCAATGGAACTTCTGCCGGTAATATCACAAACTCCAAATTTGGATTCGTTCCAACCACCAAAGGAGAAAGGCTCTCGTGGCACAGGTACACCTATGTTTACGCCAATCATTCCAGCACTAGCTCTGTCCATTACTTGTTTTGCAAGTCCACCACTTTGTGTGAAGACAGCTGCTGCATTTCCATAATTGGAGCCGTTTTCTATTTCAATTGCTTCATCCAAATCTTTCGCTCTGATGATGGAAATTACGGGTCCAAAAATTTCTTCTGTTGCAACACTCATATCTGTTGTCACATAATCTATAATCGTAGGTCCAACATAATAACCTCCTTCTTTGCCCGCAACTGTTGCCCCTCTTCCATCTACTAGAATCTTTGCCCCATCTGCTTCTGCTGCTGTTATGTATCCTTCAATTCGTTCTTTTGCTGCTGCACTGATTACTGAACCTAAATTATCTCCAGGAACTATCTTTTGCGCTTCTTCGACCATTTTGTCAATGATGTGTTGCACGTTATCAACGCCAACCATAACTGAAGCAGCCATACAACGTTGCCCAGCGCAACCAGACATGGATGCAACAACATTTGAAGCTGTCATCTCAACATGTGCATCTGGAAGGACAATTAAGTGATTTTTTGCACCACCCAAAGCCACGCATCTTTTCAAGTTTGAGGTGGCACGTTTGTAAACGATTTTTGCCACAGATGTTGATCCAACAAATGATACTGCTTGAATATCTGGGTGATCACAAATAGCTTCAACGACTTCTTTTCCTCCATTTACAATATTGAAAACGCCATCAGGAAGTCCAGCTTCTTTGAGCAATTCTGCCATGCGTACAACACTCAATGGAACCAATTCAGATGGTTTCATGATCATCGTGTTGCCGAGCATTAATGCATTTGGCATCGTCCAATGGGGAACCATATTTGGGAAATTGAATGGAGCAATTGAAGCCACAACACCAATGGGCTTTCGCTCTGTTCGGCATTCAACCCCCTTACTAACTTCTTGTACTTCGTTACTTACAATTTGAGGAAGTGAGACGGCAAATTCGCACAATTCCATGCTCTTTTCAACCTCTGCTTTTGCTTCACCATAATTTTTCCCGTTCTCAAGCACAATGAGCTCTGTTAGCTCTTCCATGTTCTCATCGAGTAATGAACGGTATTTGAAAAATATCTGAGTTCGTTCTTTTAATGTAGTTGCTGACCAACCTTTATAGGCTTCTTTTGCTGCTTTTACAGCTTTATCGACATCATCGTAGGTGGATAGTGGCAAAGTAGAAATAACACTTCCATCAACAGGACTTTCAATATTGAGCGATTTCTGTCCATTCCGCTCGAATTTGCCGTTGATGAAATTCTTCACCTCTGCTTGTTTTTCTTTAGTTTCCATTGTCTTTGTTTAATTAATTCTGGTAACAACAAAATAGGGCTGCTGCTAGGCAAGCTCTGTGAATATAAAAAATAAGTAAGCGGCTTTCGACATTTTGTAGTAGAATACATGTCGTCAAGGATAATCACTAGTAGTAAATAACAGAAAAAAAATTCTGTTCTACAACCATAAAAGTACAAATAATTTAAACTATTCAGTGTCAGGTTAAAAAAGCCTAAGCAAGGATGACTGAAATATCGGCAATCAAAGACGATGCCTGACCCTAGATGGAAGCATAACTTTTGATGAACTTCTTGACCATGATCTTTCTTTGATTGAGGTTAACCCTAGTGCTTATTTAAAATTCAGACTCTTCAACGAGCTTATCAACTAATGAGTACTTGGTTGGATCAATTGAGATCGCTAAATTTGACTACTCACAGTATATCATGAAAGTTACAGGCTTTACCTTTATTAAAAATGCGCTCAAATATGATTATCCAATCATAGAGGCAATCACGTCAATCTTACCAATTTGCGATAATTTTATTGTTGCTGTGGGTGAATCGGAAGATGAAACGTTAGAATTGATAAAAAGTATTGACCCTTCGAAAATTGAAATCGTTCAAACCAAATGGGACAAATCTCTTCGGGAAGGTGGACATGTATTGGCAGTTGAAACGGATAAAGCATTTAAAGCAATTTCAAAATATACGGATTGGGCATTTTATATTCAGGGAGATGAAGTCGTGCATGAAAAATACTTACCGACTATTAAGGCAGGCATGATAAAATATCTGAATGACCCAGATGTAGATGGATTGTTGTTCAATTATGCTCACTTTTATGGATCATACGATTACATAGGAGCAGCTGAAAATTGGTATCCTCATGAAATTCGTATCATTCGGAATAATCCAATGATTTACTCGTATAAAGATGCTCAGGGATTTAGAAAAGAGGACGATAAAAAGTTAAAGGTGAAGCCAATTGATGCCTACATTTATCACTATGGATGGGTCAAGGAGCCAAAGGCAATGCAAAAAAAGCAGGAAGATTTCAATAAACTCTGGCACAATGACGAGTGGGTTGACCAACATGTTGTAAAGGCAGAAGCATTTGATTATTTGGATGGAATTAGCACCCTTTATAAGTTCGAAGGAACGCATCCCAGGGTGATGTTGGATCGAATCGAACGAGTTAACTGGAAGTTTGGCTACGATATTTCGTTCAATAAACGAAGTCTTAAATATCGACTCAAAGGCTTTATCGAAAATAAAATTGGATTCAATTTGAGCCACAAGAACTACATTAAGATTTGATTATCTGTCAAGAGTTGACTTGAGCTCTGAAACTTCCGAATCCATCGAAAATGCTATCTTTAAATGAATCAACTGTTTAGTGTTGAACGAATTATTCGACCAGTTGAAAACATGCGCTAGTCAAAACCAAGATCTATGAAAAACAACACAATCATTATTCTTTTCTCGGGAATGTTTATTCTCTTTTCATGTGGAGAAGCATCTGACGTGAAATCAGGTGAAGGTACATCTAAGGCAGATGCAGACACACTCGTCGTTCCGGAAGTCGTCAGTGCAGCGTATAAATTGCTTGCAGATAAAAGCACGATCACTTGGGACAGAAAGCTGGATCAAAAATCTATGAAACGAACGATGAAAATCTTGGGTGCAGATGTTCAGGTAGATATGGATGCTGTTACCTTGAATATGAGCGGAAATGTGACACCAAAAAATGGCAGCCTGATCACTACTGATGATGTACCTGAAAGTGGAGATTTATTCTTCGACATGGCAACATTCAAATTTGCTGCAGAGAAAGGGAATGGGCTTTTTGATACAAAGACATACCCGACATCTGAATTGAAATTCATAGCGTTTACCTCAGACACACTTGAAGGGTCTTACCACAGTAAATGCGAGCTAACTATTCAAGAGCACATGGAGAAAATGGAGATTCCAGTGACGATTTCAATTGAGAATGATACTGTCTCAATGACTGGTACATTTAGCTTTAATACATTGAAATTTCCACTGAGAGCACCCGATCAACAGGCTACAGTCAACAAAGATGAAATTACTGTTAAACTTAACCTTGTCTACGTTAAATGATGAACGCACGAAGAGGGAATGAGTTGAAAAGTGATCTGTTCGTATCATCTTGATTTTATGGTGTGAGATAACTTTTATATAATGAGGGTGTTAGAGACTATGGTTCAACGATTGCTACTCAAAGATCATGAAAATCGCTACCTATATATTGCTCCCGCTTGTCAGGACATTATCGGCTCAGGCCTTTTCACAAGCTTTTCTTTTACAGATCCAATTAGCCAAGCCGATCAAGCAGCATCAGCATCAGCAACAGTTGATATTTTTGATGCAACTGGACCAAGTCCCGGAAGTGGATGGATAGGCATTCCGCATTCTGGAACTCGATTTTGCTCTGGACTTCATGCAGCAAGTGGAACAGGATTATTATGGCACGAGGTAATCTCTCAAGTCGTGAGTGGAGTTACCGTTTCGAATAATTATGCAATTAGTCTCTGCCAATCAGTCGTGAAGCAAGGAAATTGCTTGGATCAATCTGGTTCTTGGCGGATTTATTTGGATGGAATCTTGCTTGCTACGACTGCAGTAAGTACGAGTACATTGGCAATGAATGACCCAAGTTTAGTTTGGGACAATCGTGTGGTAAACTTTACGGCAACTTCAGCCTCTCATACTATCAAGTTTAATCCTTGGGATGATGACGCTGGAAGTTCGTCATCTAGAATTGACTAAACGGCAGTAGATACAAATGCAGAGGAAGGAATTAACTACTAGAGATTGAGACAGGTTGACTTTAATGGAAGCGTAACAACATCCAATATTATTGCTGTTTCTGATGAGTCAATTACTGAAATTAGTTTGTTCCCAAATCCTGCGAAAGATCAAGTTTACATCACATCGTCTGATCCTTTTTCCACTATCACGCTTACAGATATTCGTGGTAATATGGTGGAGAAAGTGGCTTTTTTAAGCAAGAAACTCGCTTTTCCATGTGGATATTTGATTCGCATGAATTTCAAACTTGCTGGAAGGTTCCTGGATGGTCATTCGCCTCTTCAAAGCTTCAAGGACAACTTTTTCCTTGAATTCTGGACTAAACTTTCTTCTCGTTAGTTTCATATTTCAACTGTTAAATTTACACTTTAATCAGTTGTCGTAATTTTGGGGAGTAGTATATTTGAGGATGATTTTTTTTGACTAAGAGCCCTATTAATGATTCGTCACTCAGTTGAGCCAAGGTGCGAATGGTTGTTTCAGTGGTCGTTGCTGCCATGTCTGCAATTTCAGCTCGCGCGAATACAACATTTAACGTTTGATCATCGTCCTTTAGACCAAAGGTGTTTTTTAGCGTGATCAAAGACTCAGCAATTCGTTCTTTGACTGTCTTTTGTGTAATATCTATTAGAAGTTGTTCAGCACCCCTTAAATCCTTGGAGAGCAATTGCATTACCTTGATGGAGTGTTTCGGGTCCTTTTCCAAGATACGATTGAATTTTTCCTTAGAAATATGACAGATCGAACAATCTTCCATGGCAGAAGCAGATGCATGATATGACTCATCACTCAGCATAGATCTGTATCCTAGGATATCTCCAGTCTTCGCGAAACGGACGATTTGCTCTTTTCCATCTTCACCCAAAATTGAAAGTTTTACTCTCCCTTTATGAATGCAGTATAAGCCACTTGCATGATTCCCCTCGTAAAAAAGGGCTTGTCCTTTTTTGTAAAAATTGTTTCCTTTGCGCTCACTAAGATGCTCTTGGTTCTCACTTGAAAGAGAACAAAGGATTCCGTCTCTTTTTTCGCATTCATTACATGTTGGGATATCCACCTTTCCTCATGATTACTTATCTTTATAATTTAATTCAAAAGTAAAGCCATTGAAGCAGATAATGACTTGCATAAATTATGTTTTAAAATGATTTATATCATGTCTTACCTAGGTTAAATGGAGAATATTTGTTGCTCACAACTGTCGATTCTATGATTGGAGTATTAAATGCGATAGCCGCAATCGAAAATGCAATTCAGCCATTAGAGGCTGTCAAATTGAATATTGAAGACGCAATTGACCACGTTTTATGCAACGAGATCAAATCACCAATCAATATGCCGCCCTTTGATCAATCCGCGATGGATGGTTATGCTTTGTGCGGCACAGCTGACGTATACGAGGTTATTGCCGAAATCAAAGCGGGCGATTCTGCTGTTGGAATTGAACTTAAGCCTGGTGAAGCAGCGAGAATATTTACGGGAGCCGTAGTTCCTTTGAGCTGCACGGCCGTTGCAAAGCAAGAAATTGTAGAACGAAATGGAGCGCAGATTCGATTGACTGAGAAGGTAAAGGAGAAGGCAAATATTCGTCCTCTGGGTGAACAAATACGGCAAGGACAAATTGCATTGGAAAAGTCTACTGTCATTACTGCTGGCGCGGCAGGATTTCTATATACGCTCGGGATTCATGAAGTAGACGTGTTTAGAAAGCCCAAGGTTTGCATCATTGCAACAGGAAATGAACTTGTTCGACCTGGCCTTCCTCTTCCCATGGGAAAGGTTTATGAATCAAATACTTACACGCTAAAAACTGCGCTAAAAGGATTGAATATTGAAGCAACTATTCAAACAGTTGAAGATGATTTTGAATCTACTAAAGCCATCATTCAAGATGCATTGGAGAAGTATGATGTGCTCATTACAACAGGCGGTATTTCCGTTGGAGATTATGATTTCGTAGGAAAGGCATTTGAAGATATTGGAATTGAGACTATTTTTTACAAAGTAAAGCAGAAGCCTGGAAAGCCCTTGTACTTTGGAAAACACAATGAAACGATTATCTATGGTTTGCCTGGAAATCCTGCTGCTGTGCTAACAAGTTTCTATATTTATGTGCTGCCTGGAATTAAATCCTTGATGGGAAACACGCATCCATTTCTTGAATTGAGATCTCTTGCTCTTAAGGGCGATTACACAAAATCTCAGTCACTTTCTCATTTTTTAAAAGCACGAGTCACAGGTAATGAAGTGGAAATAATGAAGGCTCAAAGCTCAGCAATGTTGAGTTCTTTTGCGATTTCGAACTGTTTGATCTTTATGCCTGAAGGGGAGGAAACATGGAGTTCAGGGGATTTGGTGCAGGCATATATGCTTCCACTATAGGAAAAAAAACAGAATCTATGATTTTACTCATAAACTAGTTGGAAATCACGCCTTATATTTGAGCGTTATTTATTAGATTACATAACGATTGGAAACGAAAGAATATAAAATAGAGAGTCGAATGTGGATTACCACTCAGGAAGGTACATTTCTGGGTGAAGGTCGGATCTGCTTACTTCGAGAAATAGAGAAGCATGGTTCTATTTCACAAGCGGCTAAAGCGATGAAAATGTCTTATAAAAAGGCATGGGAGTTGGTGAACTCGATGAACAAAAATGGTCCTGAACTAATTGTTACGCCTAAAACAGGAGGAGTTGGTGGAGGAGGCTCTGTACTGAGTGAAACGGGTAAGAAGGCAATTGTGTTATTCGAGAAATTGGATTCGGACAATAAAGCATATCTGGAAGATAAGTTAAGAGAACTGAATTTCGCGTTATGCGTGTAACAGGAATAATATTAGCAGGTGGAAAAAGCACCAGGATGGGCAGTGACAAAGGACTTGTTGAGTTCAAAGGCATCCCTATGATTCAGCATATAATCGCAGAATTTAAGCAGTTAAATCTTCCAATAATAATAGTCGCTAATAATGAAGCATATTCAAAATTTGGAGTGCGATTAGTGACAGATTTGATTAAAGACAAAGGACCTGTTGGAGGCATTTATACGGCGTTAACAGTATCCGATACAGATGTGAACGTGATCGTGAGTTGTGATGTTCCATTTGTAAAGAAAGAACTAATTGTAACCCTACTGAACGAATCGAAAGAGAGTGAAGTGACAATATCGTCTTTTGAAGGTAGAGAGCATCCATTGATTGGCGTTTACAAAAAGTCAATTGTGGACGTTTTTAAGTCAAATTTGGACTCGAATCAATTAAAACTTCGAGAAGTGATCAAAGAAGTAAAGACAAAAGTTGTTGAGTTTTCAGAACCAGGAATGCTGGTTAATGCTGGATCATTCAACAATATTAATACGAAAAAGGAACTAAAAGAACTTGAAGCATGACAACAAACGTTCACTATTATGGGATGATTTCAGAGAAGCTTCAACGGTCATCTGAAGAAATGGAGCTTGACGCGAGCAATGGGATTATTGATCTCAGAAGTGTCTTTGAAGAAAAACATCCAGTGCTAAAGGATTTGAGTTATCAAATCGCGGTAAATCAAGAATTGACCGAGTCCATTGATGCTGGATTAACAATTAACGAAATAGCATTATTGCCACCATTTGCAGGAGGCTAAATTTGAATCAATGCTGACGCCAGAGGAAAAAGAAATCTATAGTCGCCACCTTCTCCTCGAAGAGATTGGGCTCGAAGGGCAATTGATGCTCAAGAATTCGAGCGTGCTTGTGATTGGAGCAGGAGGACTTGGCTGTCCAGTTTTGCAGTACTTGTGTGCTGCAGGAGTTGGTACACTTGGAATAATAGACGACGATACTGTTGATAAATCCAATTTGCAACGACAGGTTTTATATGGACATTCTTCGCTAGGAAAGTTAAAAGTAGTGGAGGCGAAAAGAAGACTCAATGACCTGAATCCTTACGTTGAGATTAATACTTATCCAGAACGAATTACAGTTGAAAATGCGCTTATTATTGGTGCTTCTTATGACATAATTGTTGATTGCACGGATAATTACCAGACGCGCTATTTGGTCAATGATGCTTGTTATCTGCTGGACAAACCACTTGTCTATGGGGCTATCCATAAATTTGAAGGACAAGTGACAGTATTCAATCATCAAGATGGACCAACTTACAGATGTGTGTTCCCAGAACCACCAAAAGAGATGTCTATCAGCAACTGTTCAGAAAGTGGCGTTCTTGGTGTGCTACCAGGAATTGTAGGCTCCCTTCAAGCAAATGAAGTCATCAAACTGATTACCAACACTGGCGAAGTCTTGAATGGAAAAATGGTGCTCTATCACGGATTGGAAAACGCAATGACTTCCTTCAAAATCAAGAAGAAAAACGTGCCTTTCTATCAAGAATTGAACGTAAGGAAGCAGCTGTTAGCCGAAGATTATCAATTTTCATGTGAACAAGATCTGAATAAGATTGACTCTTTGTTGAGCACAGAAATTTTGAGTAACTATCAGCAGGTCATTGACGTGAGAGAACTCCATGAACAACCAAAGATTTCCGAATTCGATGTTTTGTCGATTCCACTTAACGAAATTGAAACGCGAATCTCAGAAATAGATCCGACCAAGTCAACACTTGTTTTTTGCCAAAGTGGTATTCGAAGTCAAAGAGCGATTTCACTGCTTGAAACAATGGTAGAAATAGATCAACTAGACAATCTCGAGGGTGGAATTAGCGCCCTGCAACAATTAAATAGGATAGAATTATGAAAAACTGTTTCCAAGAAGGACCAATATCAGCCGATTTCATTGGTAACTCAATTGCTAAGCATCAGACGAAAACGAGCATTGGAGCCCATCAGATTTTTTTGGGTCAAGTACGAAATGATATCATTGAAGGCAATGAAGTTGTTGCGATTGACTATTCTGCACATGAAGAGATGGCCAACAAAGTATTTCAGGAGATTAGAGAGGCTGCATTCGAAAAATTTGACCTCGTATGCATGCACATCTACCACAGCAGTGGAGTCGTTAAAGTTGGAGAAATCTGTCTTTTCGTCTTTGTTTCTTCCAAACATCGCAAAGAAGTCCAAGAAGCAATCGAATTCTTGGTAGAAGAAGTAAAACTCAAAGCACCTGTGTTTGGAAAGGAACTTTTCGCTGACGAATCATTCGTTTGGAAGGAAAATAAGTAGGGTCAGAAAGACATTAGAGAGCGAATAAATTATGGTTGAAATTACACACAAGAATACAACATTACGCATTGCCGTTGCCCAAGCTATTGTTCAAGTGAGCAAGCAAGAAACGATTGATGCGATTAAGAATAACCTTGTTCCAAAGGGAAATGTATTTGAAATGGCGAAAACTGCTGGACTCTTTGCAGTGAAAAAAACCTCTGATGTCATTCCTGATTGTCATCCTATTCCTGTGGAATATACCCACGTCAATTATGAAATAGAAGGGCTTCAGATAAAGATTGAAATCGAAGTACACACGATTTATCGAACGGGTGTGGAGGTTGAAGCCATGCACGGAGCGAGTGTAATTGCACTCACTATGTACGACATGCTCAAGCCAATTGACAAAGGCATTGAGATTCAAAATGTGAAATTAGTCTCCAAGAAAGGAGGCAAATCTGATTTCCAAGATAAGTTCAGAACAGATTTAAAAGCTGCAGTTATCGTTTGTTCAGATACAATCTCAGCAGGAAAGAAAGAAGATCAAGCGGGAAAATCAATCATTGCAAAATTGGAAAAAAGTTCAGTTGAAATCGCTGAATATAAGATCATTCCAGATGAGGTAGATGCAATCCAAGCAGAGACACTCAAGCATGTTGCCTTGGGCACAGATCTAATCATTTTTACTGGAGGAACAGGATTGTCGAAACGAGATGTTACGCCAGAAGCACTAACTCCTTTGTTGGATCGAGAGATTCCTGGGATCGCTGAAGCTGCCAGAAGTTATGGACAGGAGCGCACTCCTTATTCTATGCTCTCTAGAAGTGTTGCTGGAACAAAGGACAAAAGTTTGATTCTCGCTTTACCAGGATCCACAAAAGGAGCTTCCGAATCAATGGATGCTTTATTTCCAGCATTGCTGCACATCTTCAGAATATTTAAAGGAGCACAACACGAATGATTGATCGATTCTCGATAACATTGAACTGGAGAAGCCTTTGAAATGGCTGTTGATCTCATGGAAGATGATCACAATAAGTTCATTCAATTGGCGACCTTGTGTTTTAATTTATTAGGTTTGGGTACGCGCCTGAGAGATCTTGAATCCAGAGGGATTACATTCGATTTGGCGTACAATAATGGTAAAGAACTGTCTGAAATGTTGAGATTGCATATCTTTAGAGAAGATGAGAGTTTGTTTCCTCTTGCTCAGGAGCTCTTTACAGATGAAGATTTCGTATAACTTAAATGATTGATCAAAAAAAAAATATAGTCGATAAATTCGGACGGACACATGATTATCTTAGGATTTCATTGACCGAACGTTGCAACTTACGCTGTTTTTATTGCATGCCAGAGGAAGGGATTCAACTGCGTGATAAAGCCGAGTTTATGTCGGGTGAGGAATTGCTCGATATTGCAAAAACATTCGTCGATTTAGGCGTTAAGAAAATTCGACTTACTGGAGGTGAACCACTTATTAAAAAGAACGCTGAACACATTATAAGAGAGTTGGGAAAACTACCCGTAGAACTCTCCATAACAACAAATGCTGTCATTGTGGATCGTTTTATTGATGTCTTCAAAGAGGCTGGAATAAAATCTGTGAATGTCAGCTTAGATTCATTAAAAGAAGATCGTTTCAACGAAATTTCGCGAAGAGGCTACTTCACAAACATCACGAATAACATTGATCTGTTATTGAAGAATGACTTTAATGTGAAGATCAATATTGTTGTGATCAAGGGCGTCAATGAAGATGAGATTGTTGATTTTATCGAGTGGACAAGAAACACACCAGTTCATGTTCGATTTATAGAATTCATGCCTTTTGATGGCAACAATTGGAACTGGGAGAAAAAAGTATCCTACAAAGAGATTCTTGATCTAGCAGAGGCCAAATATGGAGGAGATCAACTCTATAGAATTGAAGATCAACCAAACGATACTGCGCGAAACTTCAGATTACTAGAGGCCAAGGGAACGTTTGCCATCATTAGTTCGGTAACGAATCCATTTTGTGACACCTGCAATAGAATTCGCCTAACGGCAGATGGAAAGATTAAAAACTGTCTCTTTTCTGAAGAGGAGTCTGACCTGCTTTCCGCACACAGAAAGAACCTCCCAATCGAGCCAATTATCAGAAAGGCAATTGCTGCAAAACACAAGGAAAGAGGAGGGTTGCTTAATTTCTCGAATGAAGAAGTAGGCAAACATAAGAATCGGTCGATGACTTCAATTGGGGGGTAGTTTTGCCACCAGGAAGGAACATGGGCTTTCGATAACTACTATTTGGTGCGTTTTCTCTCTTTCGTCATCTTGTTTTTATGGATTCAAACTAACGAAGGAGCGGTTAGTTATGTGCATTTTTCTAGCCCCTTTTTTCTTCGGAACTTAAGACACCCATCATAGCTATATTAATGTAATAATTTGTCTTTCCGAGCTTATATTTAATAATTACCTTATCCTTTGCTAACGTATTTAAATATCCTGAAGCAGTTACGCGACTAACTCCTAGGTCTTTCTGTAAAAATCCGATTTTAGTATAGGGTTGTTTGAACAAATGATTGAGTAATTCCTGACTATAAAACTTATAGTTGTTAGGCAAGATGTTTTTCATCGTCATCATTTCCTTCTTGATGTCGTTCACTAGGCGAATGGTATCATAGGCCATTTCTTCTACTGCGGAAATCATATATAAAAGCCACACTTCCCAACTGTCATTATCCCGTACATCTTATAGTTTTTGGTAATACGCCATCCTGTTGCGAATTATAGATCGGCTCAAATAGAGAATAGGAATATCCAATAAATCATTCAAAACCAAATACAAAATATTGAGAATCCTCCCTGTTCTTCCTTTTCCATCATAAAACGGGTGAATACTTTCAAATTGAAAATGAATTATCGCCACTTTCACGATCGGATCGAGATCTGTAAGGGTATTGTCATTAATAAACAACTCTAGGTTATCCATCAATTCCTTAATCTCTTTTGCACTTTGTGGGGGCTCATAAATCATCTCTCCTGTTTGTTGATTCTTCAGGTTCGTGCCTGGTAATTTACGCAGTCCGGACTTATTCTTCTCCAAAATTTCTTGGATTTCGATAATGTTATTAGTTGATAATACTTTTTGTTTTGAAACAATTGCAAAACCACGTTTTATCGCTACAATGATTTTTTAATTGAACTGCGACAAATGGAGCAAATTGTTGATCAGTGAATTACTCGAAAAAAGTATAGGTAAACCTTAGAACTGTTGGCAACCCTTCATTTGAAGCTTGACTGTTCAGAATGGATTTCTCTTCCAGCAAACGCAATTTATTATAACGATTGGTGATGGTGGATTGCGGGTCTTTGTCATCAAAGTTCTCCACTACTTTTGAAAGGAGACCGTCTACAGTATATGACCAATTGGTATACATCTTCTTCCAACTTACCATGTCCAAACTAACCGGGTCGCACGTTGTTGTTTCTACGATTTTTTGTCCAGCTCCATCGTAGAGATATTCATCGTAAAAATGACCAATCATTGGTTCACCAACTTCAATCATACGACGATTTGTTAGAAGACCTTCACTCGAATAATCATATTCATAGCGGAAATCAGTGCCCTGATCGAACCTCTCAATAAGTTGCCTGGAATCGTTATAGACATACTTTATTGTGTCTGGATCAGTCCATCTAGCAGGCTCTGCCCAATCATGGTAACTCCTGCTGACCTCATAGTGAAGCAGCCCATTCAAGTATTCGTAAGAGGTTTCCCTGATTGCTGTGCCACGCTCAATTTCAGTACTTCGATCGAAATAATCTTCTTGAGAAAGTAAACCTTCAGAACTATAGGTAAAAACGGTAGAGGAAAAAGTGATTTCATCAGTATCGCCATCGAGGTGATAGAATCTTGCTTCAGTTAAAAGCCCTCGCTCATTAAATGTTTGCACTGTCCAATAAGGACTCTGCTCAAATTCAGTGATTTTTCTCGATTGTACTTTGTTTGCGGCTAGAATTTCCACTTCTTTTGAGTCTGGACGAAATTCAACTTGTGAGTGTCCATGATACGAAAAGAGAAAAATAGCAAGTGCTAGAGAGAATCGAAAGAGTTGAGGGCTTTTCATAGATTGAAAGTACGAAAAGTGGGCTGAAAGTGTAAGTTTGAGACAACTTTAAGTTTGGTTGACTCGAGGTGTTCGAGATGGATTTTATCCTTATTTCCTGAACTTATAAAGCATCTTTGCATGATTTTTCACCGCACCAAAAAACGTTGGCTATGAATTATACGGCAGTCCAACTTTCCGGCCGTCTTTTTCATAATAGGCGAAATTGTACGGTGATGCACATGCGATATTGTTGGGAACAAGTGATGTTCAATTTGATATTTCAAACCTCCAATGAAGATTGAATGTTTACTTTTCTAATTCCAACATTAAATTGGAAAGTAATTCCTCGTTTAGGATATCCATAGGAATGGTATACGAATTTGAGGCACCTTCTATTAGAATTTGATTAATGCATTGGGCTTCTTCTATACATGCCAATGAATTGGCTTTTTCCTCAAACGCAACAAGTTTATCTAGAATAGAATATTCCATCATCAAACTTGAGATCAACATATCACCATAGCGTATATAATATACCTTGGTAGAGTCCTCATAGCCTTTAATTGTAAAAACATCGAGCGTGATAAAATCGCCCTCTACTTTATTTTGTGTCTTTATTATTATTCGAAAATTCGTTGAGTCAGAATAATTTCCAATGAACGCGCTCTCATTCTGAGCCCGCAGAGCACTCGGAAGAAGTGCAAAAAAAAGAAAGGCAATCATTAGTTTAGAAATCATTCGAGTCATATTTATTTAGGAAAGATACGCCTTTTCTAAAAAATGATGGCAGCGGATGGTCCGTTCTAGGTTGTTAAATAATTTCGTTATCATTGTCGGCTACCAAACCACAAATTCACACGAAATGACGCAACCACTAGCTAGAAACATCTTATCCTTGCTGCTATTATTCCTTACTTTTGGAACGAGCTTTGCCCAAGAGCATCCAGTTCTCCGAATTCAAAGAAGAGCAGATGTCCTGAATGGTGCAAAGCCGCAAAAATTCTTCCCAATCCCAGAACTGCATTCAGATTCTGGAGAGCTCAAAGTTGATTTATACATTAATGAGCAGTCGTATAACTTTAATGGTGATAGCATCAACATGCGAACATATACCTATGAATCGGGTGAGTTCCACAGTACGAAAATTGGGCCGTGGGCACCAACATTCAGAATTCAAAAGGACGATAGATTAACGGTAACGATTCACAATAATTTGCCAATTCGAGAAGATGAAAATTATTTAGGATCTATTTCGCTGGACTTCCAAAAGGTATTGGATGAGGAGGATTATCTTCGAAAAAAGGATAAGCGTAAATTGGAAAATGCAACACTAGTTTATGATTTAACAGTTAAAGATTCAGTTATTGACACATTGATGACTTTTGCTAACCTAGAAGGAGCATTTACACAAGTTGTTGTGCCTGGAGAAAGCTGGATTATTCATGGTCGCGTGCCATGCCCTTGTCCTACTGGTCAGAAGGGAGCTTGTAAAAAGATCTTGATTGATTACCCTGTTCGCAAGATGTACAATTATGGTACAAAAGAAATGGCACTTCGTATTTATGAAGAGATGAATCATGACCCAGATGGGAGTGATCACAATACTCCACATGGTTTTAGTAATACAAATTTGCACGCACATGGATTTCATGTAAGTCCTGCACAAGATGATATATTTAGAAACATTGGCCCTACCTACTCAAGCTATTATACCTACGATCTTGTAGATCATACAGCAGGAACAATGTGGTATCATCCACATGTACATGGCTCAACATCTCTGCAAGTTGCAAGTGGAATGTCTGGTGCAATTGTCATTGAAGACGATTTTAGCGATGAGGCAAAAGCTAAGTTGACGGCAGAGGAGAAGGAAGCTTTGGAAATGTTGGAAGCAGCATCTAATCCAGATCATGAGCGTGTAATGGTATTTAATCAGGTGTTGTATGATGAAACGATTGGCGAGATTCCAGATTTCAATACACTCGAACGCTCACCCACTCCAAAAGGGACTACAGTTAATGGCGTTGCAGTACCAACAATGATCATGAAACCGGGAGAAGTTCAACGATGGAGAATGGTTCATGCTGGCTATCGCTCAAATCTTGCCTTTCAATTTCCTAAGGGAGCAGAGGTATGGCAAATAGCTGTTGATGGAATTCAGTTCGATAAACCTCGTAAAATGGAGACAGTTCATATGGCACCAGGAAATCGGACAGATCTCCTAATTAAATTCCCGATGAAAAGAGAGCCACAAGTGTTTGCTGTTAAATCAATTAGCTATTTGGCTCAGTGCGAATATTTCGAAACAGATGATCCTTGTCTTGGTACCAGAGAAAACTACGCAGATACGCTTAATGAAACAATTATGATCATCTCCCTTACCAATGATGTAATGGCGAAGGAAATGCATATTCCAACGAGGTTAACAGGACCTGGTGCTGGACACCCTACAATTAAAGAGAGTGAACTCGTAAATCGGAATAAACCTAGAGTAACAAGTTTCAGTATTGTTACTGACAGTGTTTTACCAACAACGTTTCTTGTAAATGAGCGAGCGTTTGATGGCGCTGAAATTCCTGATACATTAGTGATGGGAACTGCCGAACAATGGAAAATTCGATCTGCAGGATTGGCAGCTCATCCTTACCACATTCACATCAATCCTTTTCAGGTGATGAGTTTCAATAGCAAGCCACTGACAGTTCCAATGTGGAAAGATGTGATTATGGTTGAACAAGAACATATTGAAGGAGTGGGAATTGATAGTTCTGCTATTGTCTATGCACGTTACGATGACTATTGGGGCGATTTTGTATTGCACTGTCACATCCTTGCTCACGAAGATGAAGGTATGATGCAACGCGTTCGAATCGTTCGTGCTGAAGCAGACAGACCTCCAAATTTTGATCCTCAAGGCAAACTTGAATCGACAGAAGGAAACTAAGAACTAAGAGAAGATTTTATTGAGCCTCTTGCATTCCTCTTGGAAGTGAGAGGCTTTTTCGTATTATCAACTAGCCATAATGTCTAAAACTTAATATTCAAAAATACAGTTGGCGTAAATGGCGTGCCTGAAGTTGAAAAGGACGAGCCATCAGAGAAATTCGTTACTTCATAAAGACGTTCATTCTTTGTGTTCAGAACATTTAAGATGGAAAGGCCAGTGCTAAAAGTGGCCCGTTTCCATTTCTTCGTGTACTTAAATGCTAGATCAATGCGAGAATAGGGAACTCGTTGTTCTAAGTTTGCATCATCAACCTGTTGTAAAAACCCTGATCCATAAACCCCAGTTAATGACAATTGGAATGGATTCAGGTCGAAAGAGAATCCAGTTTTCAGTTCATGAGGTTGGCTGTGCTGAGCGAGTTGATATTGGGCACCATCTGTATCATCAAACAACTCTTCAACTCGCCCGGTTGAATAGGAGAACATCCACTGATGTTTTCGAATGCGCCATTTCATGAAAAAATCGGCTCCATAAGCTCTTCCTATCCCCTTTGAATATAAACTTACTGTATCAGCGAGAATCTCAAATTTGCTCAAGCCTTTAAAGGATTTATAATATCCCTCAACTCCAAATTCAATATTCTGCTTGCGATAGTGAAGTCCAAGGACGTTGTGCATTGCATGTTGTACTGGGATTTCTCTACCGTCATTTACCAGCCATACCTGGGATTGATTTCCAATAGAGTCAATCACAGGAACATTGGAGACGAATTGATCGTAAAGCCCCCACCCAAGATTAACATTCCAATGATCGTTTGGTGATACTTTAGCTGTAATTCGTGGTTGTATGAATACGTTTTTACTACCTAATGGTGCATCTGCCTTGATGCCAGCTTGTAGGTTGACATTTCTCAAGGCGATATTGTCCATCAGATGAAATGAGAGACGATTTACATCTCCAGATGTACTGTTAATTTCGACTTCATTGTCGCGTTGATTATAACTATAAGAGTTGTAGGTATGCCCAAATGAAAGGCGCAATTGCTGCTTGTTTTTCGCGGGAAAAACATGAATGAGTTTTGCTGAAATTTCGTGAATTCTGTTTACAACCCGACTTGAATTATGTTCTTGGGTTGGCTGGTCTAATGTATCAGAGTATTTCAAAATACTAAATGAAGTATGTCTGGGATTGAAGGAACTTTGAGCCACTACTAAATCTGACAAGCCTCCTGATTTCCAGTTTTTGGTGTATTTAAGTGATGCGCCTATCTGCGTTGATGCTGATTCAGTGGTGGAAAAGTAATCCGTGATTTTTCCCTTGTCGAGCTGACCTTTGTAATTGTCTAAGCTAGCAATTGCACTCAGTTGAAGGCGATCTTTGTTCTTGAAAAGAGTAGAGAACTTAAGATTGGCGTCACCATATTCGTAGTTGGGTTGCAGACGACTTAATTGAGGACCAGAAAACGATTTTGGATCGAGAAACTGATAATACGATTTTCGCGCAGCAACTTGAAGTGTAGAGCGTTTATTGAAGAGAGGGATATTAAAATACCCGCTTGTAATTCGATTGTCGACATTGAACTCTCCTCCAAATTTTTTAGCCCCTGATTTACTGTCAATGAGTAAAATAGCTCCAGTTCGATCGCCAATATGAACGTTGTACCCACCTTTATAGACTTCCATATTCTTAATCATGTAGGGATTAACTCGACCAAGATCATTGTTCATCCCAGAACTATTAAATAGGGTTATTTCGTCATAGATAATGTGATTTTGACCTGAATAGGATCCCCAAATAATGAAATCTGAAGTAACCTCACCTGCTGCCATGATGCCCGGATAAAGCCTCAAACGATTGAAAAGAAGGTTTGAATTACTGCCTGGAATGAGGGTTGTGTTGATGTCGTTTAATTTAATGTTACCGACAAGTTCACCCGTGCTAGCTGCATTTAATTCCAAGGGCTTGATGGCAACGATTTCAATTTCATCAATTTCTTGAACCTGTGGATCTAGCTTGATCACGTGTTTCGTTCCTTTGGAGATTAATGTATCCACAGAATGATAGCCCAAATAGCGAATGTGAAGTCCTTCTTTTAGAAGGGTACTCTTAAAACTAAATCGGCCGTTGTCATCTGTATAGATTACTGTATTGGAAGTTTTAATTGGCGTGTAGGGTAGAGGTTCCAGTGTACGCTGATCAACAACCTCGCCTTGATAGAGCAATTGTTTGACACGAGCTTTACGTGGGGTTGGTTTGACTTTCGGAGGTTTAGGAGTAGTTCCACGTTTAGGCTTTCGAAAGGTATAAACGCCTCCAATTTTGGACACTTCTAGGTTGCATTTAGCTGCAAGTGCTTTTATCGCCTTGTCTATGGAGCCGAAAGTTTGATTGATTGTTAGTTTGCATCTTGCAGCGTTTTTTGAACTAATGGAAATCTGAACGCCATATTCATTATTGAGGTCGAGTAAAATCTCACTAAGAGGATCGGAATTATACCTCAATGAAATGGATTGAGCAAAGGATTCCGACTGCAAAAGCAGAAGAAAAACACTTAAAGTGAATAGTATTTTTTTCAATCGTTTACATCTTACTGTTTAATTAGATAGCCTTCTTGATTATCCTTTTCAAATTCAAAACCCAAGCTAAAGCAGATGATTTCAAGTGCTTCGTCAATGGAAACTGATCGGTCAAAAAGTCCTGTGTATTCAGATTCTTTAGAGTCTAAAATGGTGGAATTGATTTTAACATTGTAATGCCGTTCAAGATCCTCAATAACTTTACTCAGTGGACTTGTGTCGTAGACAAATTTCTTGTTTTTCCAGGCCATTACAGCTTCTTGATCTACGTTAATTTTCTCCAGCGCGATTAGTTTGGTTGGTTGTAGAATTGTTCCTTCACCAGGTAATAAAATCACTCCACTCGTTTTCTTATCTGAAACGCTCACCTTTCCTGTTGAACAAAACACGCGGTAATCGCCATCTCGAGAATAAATATTGAAACTAGTCCCTAAAACGGCAACAGTTCCTAGATCGGATTCTACAGTGAATTTACTTCCTTTCTTGACTTCAAAAAATGCCTCACCTGTTAGTTCAACTTGTCGATCAAAACTCCACCAGTAGGGGTGATAGTTCAGTGAGGTTTCCGCATTGAGATAAACTGTTGAGCCATCTGGAAGTGTGTGATTTGCAAATTCGCCTGCAGGAATTTCTACGTTCACAGTATAGAGTCGAGCGAAAACTCCAGCTCCAATTAATAGTACAAGAGATGCTGCTGCTGCCATTTTTGCCCAACGAAAGCGAACAATCTTTGCTTGTGCGGGCTTTGGCGTTTCCAGTTTTGCCTCCATATTCGCCCAGATATCTTCTTTGCTACGCGAGTAGGGTGCTTCCACCTTCGAGAACACTTTCTTCTCTAAATCTTCTATGTCTTTATCATGTTTCATTGCTCAATACTTTTCTCAATTCCTGCAGTGCTAAACTCATCCTCTTCTCAATTGCTTTTACGCTAATCTCAAGTCGAATTGCAATTTCTTTGTAGGTAAGATCGTCGATTCGACTCATTAAAAACACCTCTCGTTGCTTTGCAGGTAATGCGGCTAAAGTTTCTTCATAGTTGTTCTTTAATTCTTGATATTCCAAGGTCTCATCAGGATTGTCCGAGCTTGGCTTAAATGTGAGAGACAATTCATATTTTTTCTCTGATTCTTTCTTTCGATACTGCGAAATCCAGAGTTGTTTCGCAATGTGGTACAAAAGTCCTTTTACCTTGTTCTCATCAAAATCAATGTCCTTTTCCCAGATCTTCATGAATGATTCCTGCGCGATGTCTGATGCGCGTTCCTCATCTCCACATCGATAATAAATGTAGTTTCGAAGCTGATCAAAGTACTGATCAAAACAGTGTTTAAATTGGTCTTTTGTCAATTGTAGTTAATAAAGACGACACCTTTTCGATAGTTATCGAAATCGATGTCGTCTAGTTATATTTTGGATCTAATGAAAATCGCTCATATGAAATACGTGTGTTCCATCTTTTGTTGTCTTTGTTGCGATATCATCACATGTCCCATCTCCAAAGTCAATAGTGGCAATCCACTTATCTGTCTTTCTGTCGATGAGTTTAACAATACCTGACACAATATACGCACAACCATCAGTTCGTACAATTGGACGAACGATTATTCGATCGAATTTTGATTTTTTCCCTTTGAATTTGCAATCATGCTTGTGCTTATCGAATGGCTTGTCTGATCCATTTTGAGAACACATTCCCTGTGAATCACTCGGCCCGTTACCAAAATCAACGCTTGCAAGAATTTCTCCGTCTAAGACATAATCAAGTCTACCATCCGTGTAATAATCATAGGCGTCTGAACTAACTAAGGCGTCCGTTACCACAATATCATATCCAGCGTCTGGTAATGTGATTTGAGCTCGTTCTTGTGAGATTTCTTCTAAGAAGTTCTGCTCTACTTTTTCTTTGTTACATGACACCATCATCAGTGCTGCAATTGCGAGTGTGCTAATAATTACTTTTTTCATAATACTACGTTTTAATTGTTACTAATACTTGCACACCGTGCAGCTGTACGTGTACCCTACTTTTATTTTGAAAAAAATTTCTGAATTGCTCTTTTGGCTAGGTTAGTTTGGCTTGTAACCCTTTCTTGTCAGGACATTTCTTAGATTTTTTTTTATCAGTTTGTCCCTATAGCTATCGGGAAGAGGCTTTGCTCTTGAGAACAGGACACAAAAAAAGCGCCTCCAAATGAAAGCGCTTCTAATTAGATCGTAATTTATTTAAGCGAATACGTCTTCTTTACGCGCAATCGCCATGAGCAAATAGTAAAATGTTGCGCGGTGTTTGTTTCGATTTGATTGCCCAAGAGCCCCACATACTTGCTCGATGAGGTGATCAAGTTCTGGACCATCCTCCAAACCAAGCTTGCCAATTAAGAAGTTCGTTTTAATTGTTGCCAATTCCTTTGGATCAGAACAGGCTACAATGGAGGCGTCCTTCAAATGGATTGAGGGTCCCAAATATGTTGTGATCGCATGATAGAGTTCCTCATGATAGTGAAATCCTACCGCATTCATTTCTTCTGTAAAGACTTTAAAAGCTTCTTCGTATGTTGCCATTGTTATGTTTTTTTAGGGTTAGTAACAGATATTAAGTTCTGTCAAAATAATGTAATGTGAAGATAACACTGTTGTTTGTAAATCGGGGTTCATTTGGCAAAAAATATTGACAACCCGTAGAATTGTCCTAATTTGGATGATGGATAAATTAAATCATTGAGTATGAGAACATGGATGCTTCTAATATGCATGTTGACCTGTGCAAATGTATCACATGCTCAGAATACTGACATTGATTTGTTGCGTCAAGTAAACGTTGAAAGGAATACTAATCTTGATGGTTTTTACAAAGTTCTTACTCATTCTGATGCTCCAATTAGCTTAGCTGTTCCTGCAGTAATCTTAACAGTGGGACTTATTCAAAAGGATAGTATAACAAAACGGAAGGGCATCATGATTGCAGGCTCACTTTTGATTAGTACTGTGGTAATGGTTGGGATGAAGTGGGGAATAAATCGAGATCGACCGTTTGTAACATATTCTGAAATTGAGAAGTTAGTGCCTGCTGGGAGCCCATCATTTCCATCTGGACATACTTCTATGGCTTTTAGCACTGCCACATCATTGAGCATTGCTTATCCAAAATGGTATGTAATCGCACCTTCGTTTCTTTGGGCAAGTGGCGTAGGCTATTCGAGAATGCACCTTGGGGTTCATTATCCTTCAGATGTGCTAGTGGGAGCCATTATTGGATCGGGGAGTGCATGGCTGAGTTCTGTGATTACCAGAAAAGTTTTTGGAGAGTATCGTATAAAGCGCTCCAAGCGCCCGCGATTTCTTTAGGTAGAATAAATGAAAAGCCAACCAATTGTAAACGATCGATTGGCCTTTTGAAAAACAATAATTCTACTTGTCAACTTTTCATTATTTCTTCTTCCCAAATTGGTATCCAACTGTTAAGCAAATAGCTCTGCTTTTCCATCCCATATCTGAATCTTCTGGAATGATATTCGTTAA
>JBLHON010000006.1:0-31806 GCA_047621865.1 Crocinitomicaceae bacterium
ATGAGTAATGTGTGTTTACTTTCAAAGTAACGATAGATCGAACTTTCAGGTGATCCTATTCGTTCTCCTAGCTTTTTAAACGTAAATAATTCAAATCCTAGCTCATTGATTAATGAGATACTATTGGTGATGATTTTCCTCCCGAGCTCAGTAGAGTCAGGATTTCTAACGAATAATTCGTCACTCACATTTATATGTACTTGCAGTTTTTCCATAAAGTAATAGTTGTAAAGATAATAGTATTACTATTATCTATGGTGGTATTGTTGTTAAAATTTGAGAATATTCGAACTAACGTGTTGGATGCACCAGCTCATGGCAAGGGCTTGAAACGTTTCTTCAATGTAGATTTAGAACGATACTGGAATAGATATTAACCCCCATTAATTGCCGTTGCGAGTACCACAAATCCAATAATGACGAAACAGATTCCCATAATCCCCAAAAAGATCATGCCTATAACTGAAAGGAAGGCGCCCATTAATGAGGCTATTGCGCCTAGGGTAGAATAGAGATAAAGTGCTATCAGTGCAGAAAGCAAACCTAGAAGAAGAAAAATCACGGCAGAAGAGAAACCCGTTCGCCGGCCATTTTTACGTGATTTTCTGGTCGGGTATGCACGACTCTCGCTTAGCCCAGGAAATGGCGTCAATTTAACAGAATCAGTTGTGTCTGATGGCTGGAGAAAAGGATCTGCCAACGTCTGAATTGTCCTGTACCGTACATTTGAGTAATCTATTTCATCTTGAAGAACAGGTCTTAGTGCACTTATTCGTTCTCTTTGATTTTCCTCAGTAGACATGAGTGGCACAGATTTCTCATTGAATGAGCTAATGGATTTTGACTGAGCTGTTTTGGTTTCTGCATCAGTCTTCTTATCAAAATGTCGCCATTCTACATGCCAACCTTTTCGATGTACACGCTTTGTAATTGTGCATGATGATGAAATAAGAAGCAGTAGTAAAAGAATCACACAAGGCTTTGACATAACTTTAGAACGTTCGCAAATCAAATACAGTTGGAAACATTTGATGTTCTTCTGATATTAATCAAGAGAATACTCATGCATGCGTGGATGCAGGAGAGCCACACTAACGCGTAGTACGATTGTGGCAATTATCCATTATCCATTGGCTATTACTACAAATAGAACCACGATACCAAAAATTATAGCCAGGGCGCCAAAAGCCCAAAAGAGTCCAGTAAAAACGAATAAAATTACTTTGAGGACTTGAGAAATGACTGCTGCTCCCCAAAAGTACAGGCCTAAACCAGCAAGTCCAGCTAGGAGACCAAGAAGTATACTGGCAAGACCTAAGTTCCTGAAGAAATCTGCCAATTTTCCTCTTTGAGAAGATGACTTTGCCGCTGGAGCGGGTGTTTGTTCTACCTCCACGGGACTTGAGACCTCCTCAGAATCTATTTCCAGATTATCATTTGGCGTGTATTCATGCGTCTGATTCTGTGTTAAGTCATGAATTTCTGGAGGCGATACAGAGTTTGATTCATCCTTTGGATCTACAGATTTCTCCCCGATTATTGGGTGATTCACCTTCTCGTCACCTTTGATTTTAGTGCGTTCTGTTACGTCAGATTGAGAAACGCTCTCAGATGATCCGCGCATTGTCTTATGCCATTCAACATGCCATCCTTTACGATGAACTCTTTTCGTAACTGTGCAGGATTCTGAACAGAAAAGCAGGACTAGGCAGATGAAGAAGATCTTTTTCATAGAAAGTTAAGTTAATTCAATTTTCTGGATAAGGCATAGAAAGGAGTACTTGCTTCATAGGATTTTGACTTAGCCAAATATGGCGGTTAAGAATCCCGCAATTGCGAGGATAAGCATGAAAAGACCAAACAACCAAATTCCAAACATAAAAATACCCAGAATAATGATTAATGCGCTTGAAGTCACGGCCTGAATCCATAGAAGTAGCAACATCCCAAGCCCAGCAAATATGATGGCGATTATAAGAAATGTTAGCCCAAGTGAGGCGGCCAGGTCTGTATGCCAATTTCTCTGCTGTTTTGAATCAGATTTAGACTCCTCGTTTTCGACTGTTGAAGACTCCTCTGAAATTGGAACATTTTCTACGTCAATTGGCTCACTGGAATCCTGATGACTTCTAGTTGAGACTTCATCTGTTTCAGTTGGAGTGGTTTCTATTAATTCAGCCTTTTTCTCGGCAATGTCTTCATTTCGAGAACTGAGAGGACTAGATTCTACTGCTTTTCGATCTATCTCCAGTGGACGAGCCTTTTCTTTTACGGCAATGTCATCTGAACTTGTTCGCTTCACCTTTCGCCATTCAACATGCCATCCTTTGCGATGTACTCGCTTGGTGATCGTACAAGATTCGGAGATGAAGAAAAGGATGAGAATAATTAAAAGAGGTCGTACGATTCTGCTAAAAGCTTGAGTGCAGTTATTCATATAGTTCTAGTTTAGGATTCACTAGCGAACAACAATCCGACCAAGTTTTTCTGTGATGATTGTTAGCGCTATTAATTGAACTAAAAGCGCTTGAATAATTTGCGGACTCAACAAAAAGTATTCTCGATTAATTGATGGCTAACCTACGCCGTTTCGTCCAAGTTTTTCTGTGATGATTATTCTCACGTTTTCGAGTGCAACTTGTTCTGCCAATAAATCCATTAGCATCTCGACCTCCATGTTTTCAGCACCAGCTGTGACTTTTTGACGAATTTCATGGATGCGCATTTCAACTTTCGAAACCTTGAATGAATAGATTGATCCCATCACAGCCTTGCGAAGGTTGTCTTTTTCAGAATTTGTATAAATGTTATGTTTGGTGATCCAATTGTGACTTATTTCGCGTTCATCCATTTCGATTTCAGAAACAAATTTAACGATCTCTTGATCTTCTAATCGCTTAAAATAACTGCCTTTCAATAGAACCTTTTCAGCCAGGGAATCTGTAATTAACTGATGCATTTTCGCGAAAAGAGGATTTTCAAAGATGAGCTCATCCACATCTAATTCATGACAAACTAGTTCTGTAATACTCGTCTCAAATTCTTCTTCTTCTCCCTGTTCATTTAATTGTTTTTGACTCAGCGCAAGCGATCCATATTGAATGAGAATACGCATTAAATCATACTCGTTGTGCTCAAAGTTAGGTCGATTTAAATCACCAATGGGGGCTTCATCAGCTTGGAAAGGACTTGGCTCATTCGCATAAGGATCATGACTCGCGTCTGTCTGTTGGGCATTTTGTGATCCAGCTGCATCTGGTCGCGTAAATCGCTGCTTTGACACTGCATCTTGCCTCAATTTAATCAGTTCATTTGCGAGTACATGCTCACTCATATCGAAACGCTGAGCAATTGTTTGCATGTACACATTCCGTGTAATTTGATCTGGAATCAAGGATACAGAATGAACAATTTCACGAATCAATTCTGCGCGATTCATTGGGTCATCAGCGCCATCCTTCAGTAATATTTCGGCTTTAAAAGAAATGAAATCTTGCGTATGATCCTTCAGGTATTCTTCCAACTCTGAGGTTCCAACAGACTTTGAATATGAATCAGGATCTTCTCCCTCAGGGAATAGCACGACTTTCACGTTCATGCCTTCCTGCAAGATTAAATCGATCCCACGAAATGAGGCCTTAATCCCTGGTGCGTCACCATCATAGAGTATTGTAATGTTTTTCGTGTAGCGTTTTACAAGTCGAATTTGCTCTTTTGTGAGCGCGGTACCAGAGGAAGCAACAACATTTTGAATGCCCGCTTGATACATCGCGATAACATCTGTGTAACCCTCGCAAAGAAAACATTGATCGTACTTGATAATATCTCCTTTCGAGAAGTACAATCCATAGAGAATTTCACTCTTATTGTAGATTAGACTCTCGGGCGAATTAAAATACTTGGCGACCTTTTTATCTGTAACGAGAGTTCGTCCACCAAAGCCTAAAATTCTTCCAGAAACACTGTGGATAGGAAACATTACCCGACCACGAAAGAAGTCGAAATATCGATCGTCCTTTGTTTTAGTGAGTCCTACTTTTTCTATGTACTCGCGCTTATACCCCTTTGCAAGGGCAGCATCAGAGAACCATTTTCCAGAATTCAGGCAATAACCAAGTTGAAATTTTTCAATGATATCAGGACGGAATCCACGTTCCACGAAATAAGACATTCCAATTTTCTTCCCTTCATCAGATGTGGACAAATTGCCCATGAAATGCTCCTTGGCGAATTCATTGATGATGTGAAGACTTTCTCGTTCTGAGATTGCAGCAAGTTCTTCTGCAGTGGCTGGACGATCTTCAGGAATCTGTATGCCGTATTTATCTGCCAACCAACGTAGGGCCTCTGGATAAGAAAAGTGTTCTTTTTCCATGAGGAAGCTGACCACGTTTCCACCGCGACCAGACGAGAAGCATTTGAAGATTTGCTTTGCAGGTGAAACCACGAAAGATGCCGTTTTTTCATCTGTAAATGGACTCATTCCCTTGAGATTGGACCCAGCCCGTTTTAAACTAACGAAATCGCCAATTACTTCCTCAATTCTCGAAGTTTGAAGGATATCATCAACAATATGCGCAGGAATTATTGCCATTATTCAGGGGGAAACCCAAAGTCTTTTTCTGTAGCTAATTTGCCCGCAGTATCGTAGGTTTTCCAGATTCCAATTTGAATGTCGTTCTCGTATTCACCTGTGTAACGGATTGCACCATTTTCATATTTCACAATAGAGACGCCATTTTTAAGTCCATGCTTGTATTCTGTCATTGAAACTTGAATGCCTGCTTTCGAATGGTAATACCAAATGCCATGACGCCTTTTCTCCTCGTCTTGTGGTCCTTGAAACTTCACGCTTTTTTTATCCGTTCCTGGATGGTATTCTGTAAAAACGCCATTGACTATTTCAATTAGATCTTCTGGAGTTTCAGTTTTGAACTGAGGCTTCTCTTTTATCACTTCTTCAGAACAAGCGAGTAGGGAAATTGCCAAAATGGAGAGTAGTAAATATTTCATGAAGCTATTTTTTTCTGTTGGTCGTGTAATCCACAAGTCCAAGAATGGCTGTTTTTGCATCAGAATCTGGAATATCTTGGAGTAAATCTAATGCACGTTGCTTATACTCTAGCATTTTTTCGCGTGCATATTCAATTCCACCATGCTCGATCACCAATTGCACTGCTCTATTTACCTTTTTCGGGTTTTCATTGTGCCTTTTCACAATGTTGATCAATTCTTTTCGAACACTTTCAGGACTATTGTTTAGCACATAAATTAATGGAAGCGTCATTTTTCGTTCGCGAATATCAAGTCCAGTAGGTTTGCCAATATTTCCAGGTTCACCATAATCGAAAATGTCATCTTTGAGCTGGAAGGAAATTCCAATTAACTCACCAAACTTCCGCATATTATCTGCTTGGTCTATTCGATCAGCGCTAATTGCTCCAGCTTCACAACATGTTGAAATCAAGGAAGCCGTTTTTTGCCGAATTACTTCATAATACACTTCTTCTGTGATGTCTAATTTTCGGGCTTTTTCAATCTGTAGTAATTCTCCCTCAGACATTTCTCGAACGGCTCTAGCAACAACTTCCAACAAACGTGGATTGTCATTTTCAATAGACAATAACAGCACTTTCGAAAGCATATAATCTCCTACGAGAACTGCAATTTTATTCTTCCAGAGAGCGTTCACAGAGAAAAATCCGCGACGTTCATTCGCATCATCTACAACATCATCATGTACAAGTGTTGCTGTGTGCAATAACTCTACGAGCGTAGCTGCATCATACGTTTTATCAGTAACCTTTCCGAGCATCTTGGCCGTCAGAAAAATGAATAAAGGTCGCATCTGCTTGCCTTTCCGTTTGATGATATAATGGGTGATTTTATCCAAGAGGGAGACCTTCGATTTCATACTTGCACGAAACCGAGATTCGAATTCAAGCATTTCAACTTCAACCGGGGCCATTATTTCCTTCACAGACATCATCTATTACAAATATAGCAGTTAATATCTGCGGAAAATCTAAACAAGAATAAAAAGAAGTAAACGGTAGATTTGGTAGATAGAAATGACCTTTTGATGGGTTAATCGGGAAGTTATTTGAGCAAACGCTCCTCTTTCTTGATGGCATTATTCTTATTGGCAAGTTGACCACATGCTGCATCAATATCTTTCCCTCTACTTCTTCGTACGTTCACGATAATATTTTTGCCCTCCAAATAATTCGCGAAGGCATCCACCTTAGCTATGGTAGCTTGCTGAAACTCACCATCGTCAATTGGATTGTACTCGATGATATTGATCTTACAAGGAACGCAACGCGCAAATTCCGCAAGCTCTTGTGCATCCTCTAGTGTATCATTGAAATCTTTGAAAATAATGTACTCAAAGGTCACCCGAGTACCTGTCTTTTCATGAAAGTAAATCAAGGCATCTGAGAGCGCTTCTAAATTATTAGAGTCGTTGATGTCCATCAGATGACTCCGTTTTTTATCGTTTGCAGCGTGCAGTGATAGGGCCAAATTAAAACGAACTTCATCGTCTCCAAGTTTCTTAATCATCTTGGCAATTCCAGCCGTTGAAATCGTAATTCGCTTGGGAGACATTCCCAAACCTTCTGCTGAAGAGATAAGTTCTGTTGAACGAAGCATTTCTTTATAGTTCAACAATGGCTCACCCATGCCCATGTAGACAATGTTCGAAAGTGTTGTGTTATAACGATTTTCAGCTTCATTTTTCAGGTAGACAACTTGATCAACCATTTCTCCAGCGTTCAGATTACGCATGAGTTTTAACTTACCAGTGGCGCAAAATTTACACGCTAAACTACAACCTACCTGTGAAGAGATACACGCAGTTGTTCTTGATGAAGTAGGAATTAATACGCCTTCAATCACCCGTTTATCATAAGTTGTGAAAGCACATTTGATCGTTTTGTCTGTACTTATTTGCTTGTCTTTTAATTCGAGAATGTCAATCCAATAGCTGGCTTCGAGCATTTCCCGCAAAGACTTAGACAGGTTGGTCATCTCTTCAAAAGTGCTCGCGTTTTTTTGCCAAATCCATTCATAGACTTGTTTGGCGCGAAATGCTTTTTCGCCCAATTCAACGAGGGATGATTTTAATTCATCCAAATTTAAAGTCCTTATATTAATTTTGTCTGTCATAATTCGGAGCACAAAGATACGGATTTGCTGCAATCAGCGTTCCTTAATAGTAATCCTTATATTTCATCATGAATAATATACGTTTATTTTGCTTGCTCTTTGTAGTATTTATCGCACTACTGGGGTTTACTCAACGAGATATTAGCCCTGCAGATACGCTTACAAATCGTTTGCGACTGAAGGAAATGAATCAGCAGATCGCGCTCGGGAAAGCAGACCATGAAACTTGGTATAACTGTGGTTTATTGAAGGCAGCCTTGAAGGATACTGCTGGAGCAATTGAGGCCTACGATACGTCTATTTCGATGAAAAATACTCACGCGCCTAGTTTCATTAATCGAGGTGTTATTCGTCAAAAGCAAGGAGACTCTGAGTTGGCAGAGAGCGATTACACTACTGCCATCAATCTTGATCCAACCAGTGCAATAGCAATAAACAACCGCGGATATTTGTATTATGAATTGAAACGTTATGATGAAGCAATGCGCGATTTTGACGCTTCCATTAAGCGCGATAAAGAGCACACGGAAGCGTACATGAATAAGGTGACAATTTACACGGATCAGGGAAACAAGGAAGCTGCAATTGCCACGTGTGATAAAATGCTTTTCGTCTTCCCAGATGATCCAAAGATGTATTCTACTCGAGCGGGCGTATTTAAGAATTTTGGGGATTTCACCAATGCTTTAAAGGATTGGAACAGGGCGGTTGAAGTGTCTGAAAACGATCCACATTATTTGGTTGAAAGATCGAATTTTAAAGATGATCTGAATGATGATTTGGGAGCATTGGCCGACTGTGATCTTGCCATTTCGATCTCTCCAAATGTTGCTTATTTTCATTACATGAGAAGTCGTCCTCTCTATGATCTTCAGGATTTTACTGGTGTCATTGAAGCCTGCGACAAATCCCTCGAACTTGATCCAAAAGAGCATCGAGCTATGGTAATGAAGGCGAATGTACTTGATGCCTATGGGATGGCAAAAGAAGCTATGGAATTGTACGAGCTGGCAATTGCTACAAGTCCACAGGACGAAAATGCGTACAATCAGTTGGCTATTTCACTTTACGGGAGAGGTGATCCTGAATCAGCAAGATCTGTATTGCTACGATTCAAAAGCACGAGTGCAACTAAACTGATGTCGCTTGGACAACTTTCTGCGGATCTGGGAGAATTTCAAACGGCTCTGGAAAATTTCACGCAGTTAATAGAATTGGACCCAACGTCTGCAAAGGCCTATTATATGTGTGGACTAATGAAAGATACGCTTCAGGATGGCGCAGGAGCGTGCAGAATGATGCTTATAGCTGATAGCATTGGTTCTAACGAGGCTCATTATTTTTTGAGAAAGAATTGTCGAGCCTCCATGGACGTCAAGCAAATGCTATCTGAGGATATTGAAGAGAAGGCTTACTACCTTGAGATGAAGGGTGATTTTGAAGGTGCGATTCTGCTTTATACGGAGGCAATCTCAATCATACCAGAGGAATCTAGACTCTATTATAATCGTGGTAAGGCCAAGCGAAAACTTGAGAATCATCGAGGAGCAATTAGTGATTATCAGAAAGCAATTGATTTAGAACCTCATGTGGATTATTGGGTTTCTATGGGTGTTTCTTACAACATTTTAGAGATGTTGAATGAGGCTAAAAAGGCCTATGAAAATGCTATAAAACTTGATCCTTCCTATGCAAAGAGTTATTACAATTTGGGCATTTTGCAGGCGCAAAAGAAGAATTTTGAGAAGGCAATAGAGCTACTCATAGAAAGCTTGAAACACAATCCCGGGTATACAATGGCAATGATCAGTTTAGGAGATTGCTATATGACTGTTGGAGATCTTGCAAAGGCATGTGATATATTTAAGAGGGCAGAGGCCTTAGGGGACAATTCTGTCTTTGGTAAACGGGTTCGCGCGTGTGCAGAAAATTGAGATCTATATAAAATCGAGATCTGTGGCTTTCACTAGATAAGTGTCGCCAGAGTTTGATGATACGCTTACAAGATCCGTGTGCTTTTCATCCATTATCTCGACACGATCTCCTTCTTTTAACGTCACTTTAGAGATTTTCTTCGCGTCCTGATAGGTCGGGATGTGTTTCTTGGTGACAAGCGCGAATTTGGTCTGTTCTGAATAATTGGACGCCCCAGCAGCAATGAATAGACTAGCTACGAGCAAACAGAGGCTCAAAAAACCTAATGCTAGGCAAAGTCGTTTCGTAGATACTTGTTTTGTTCGAAGGAAGAGAATCGCACAGCCAGAGAGAAGTAGGCTAAAGATAATGGCAATGATAGACCATGATGAGCCTGAAAATCCATAAAGTGCAGACTCTAATCTATTTAGGCGAGGCTGCCAAACAGCATCTGGATCGAGCGCTAAATAACTTTGTTCGATTCTATCTTTTGCATCATTATCAGCTGGAGAAAGGCTAAGCACTTTTTCAAATGCCCAAATTGCCTTACCATAAGATTTTGACTCATGCTGAGCTAAGCCAAGATTGTAGTAGGAAGCCGCGTCATTTGGTGTTTCAGTTAAGGAAGCTTGAAATTTTTCAATGGCTAATTCATACTTCTTATCCTGAAAAGCTTTGATTCCCTCATCAAAATTAGACCCAGCAAGTGCAACCCATGGAAGTACTCCAAAAATGATGTTGATGATCCACTTACTCATAACTTCAGCGTTTTGAGGATCTTTGTCAATTCGGATAAAGCAGGTTGACGAACAGTGTCCATCGATCCATATCCATAACGTGATTCTTCACACGTGCGAAAGAGACTTTGGACCTGATCAGAGAGTTGTTCTTGTTTGGTTTCGACTAAATAATTCGTGATTTCATTCTTACTCAGGATTCGCTCCTGTTGAATGTTCATTTTCACTTCAAATGCCTTTCTCAGTGCTGCTTCAATACTTGAGAAGAAAGCGTCATTGTCATCGGAAGACAACAATTCTTTACTCTTAGCAACATAATCACTCAGTTGTTTGTCTTTTTGACGAATCACTTGTCGCGCTTCTATTTCATCTGCATCTTTCTCTCTTCGTCGCGTGAACAGAATGAAGAACAGGGCACAAATTAGTGGTGCTCCAACACCCGTCCAAAAGAGGCTAGAGCCAAACATTGAGTCAGTTGAACGCACATCTTTTTTCAGGCGTAATAGCTCTGGAGCGAGTTCAAATTCTCCTTCATCGTTCTCAGAATCTGAAGTTTCAGCAATCTTATAGCTTTGATCTTGTTTCACCGAGATTGAGTGCTCGTCTGAAGTTGTCTGGATATATTTTTCTGTAACTGGATCAAAGTAACTGATGGTTGTTCCTGGAAAATTCAATTTTCCGTGTCGAGATACTTGAACATTGTATTCATATGATATAAACCCCTCAGCGCCTCGAGCACCATAGGAAATATTTTCGCTCACAACAGGATCACCATAGATAATAAAGCCTTTCGGCAAATCAAGTGTTGGAGCAAGAATGTTCTGAATGTTTCCTGTGCCTTCAACAACAAGCATCATCACAAAAACATCTCCCTGCTTGATCTGTGTCGTATCCAGTTTGCGCGTCACTTTAAATTCTCCAACGGCCCCAATGAAATCTTTTGGGGGATTTGGAGGCAATGCTTTAATGGTAATAAGTGCATTACTTGAAGTGAGGGAAAATCCACTTCGTCCTTGAAGCACATCCACGCTATAAGGACCAAGATCGAAAACACCTGTACCTAGCGGGAAGATCACGTATTTATCGTGCTCGAAACTGTAGTAATCGTATCCCTTGTATTTTTCCTCACGTACCTTTAGGTTGTTTCCTTGACTAAGCGTGTGCGACTCGATTGCTTTACCTTGAATAAATGAGAGGTAGTTAACAATATTTGTTGGTTGATATTTCGCGTAGATTTTCGCAGATACCACAACAGGTTCACCTTCGTAGATGGATGATTTACTTGTTTGAACTACACCAAATGCTGGATCTTTAAGTTGTTGAGCTGAAATTGAGCCTATGCTCATTGGAGATTTCTTACCAATGTGAACAGTAACTCTATTGGATCCATAAGATTTACCACGGCTTTTGACAAATGCAGGGCCAATTTTATAGGTTCCTGATTTCCCGATAACACCTGTTTGAGAGATGCTGTAATAGGTGATTACATTCCCTGTTGAGTAATCCATCCGTTGAAACATTTGACTCCCTGAACTCGATCCATAAATAAATGATCCAGGTAAGTTTTCAATATCAATGTCGCCTTCAACATTTGTTTCAACTGTAATCATGACAGTCTCCCCAACTTCCGCGTCCTTAGGCGTAATAGTAAGCGTCACTTCTTTCTTCTGCGCATAACTGGCAGAGGCAAGAACAATAATACTTATAGAGAGAATTTTGTGCAACATTACTTACCAGTCTTTTCCGGATTTAGCGGATTTTCCACCCTTAGTTCCACCGCCCATTTTGCTTTTGGTTTCGGCTTCATCTCGCGCTAGTTTATCGAGTGCACGTTCTACACTTTGATCAGAAAGTTGTCCTTCACCATCCTTTGGCTCACCATTTCCGCCTGATCCTCCACCTTGAGGTGGGGTCTGTCCGCTCTTATCCCCGTCACTTCCTTCGCCATCTTGATCACCAGGCTGACCTTGTTGTGGGTCTCCTTCATCTCCACCACCATCTTGTGGATCTCCACTTCCTCCTCCTCCAGGTGGGGGAGGCTGTTGTTGCTTTAATTTCCGAATTGCTTCAGATAAGTTATAGCGAGTTCTATCGTCATTTGGGTTGTTTCGAAGCGATTCTTTATAGGCATCAATAGCACCTTGATAATTTTCTTGCTTCATGCGCGAATTCCCGAGATTGTGTTGATTGTCTCCTTTTTGCGCTTTATTCTTCTTGCTTGATTCTGCTTGTTGGTAAATTTTTTCTGCTGTCTTGAACTCACGAGCTCTATAGGCAGATTGTGCCATTTCATCTGAAAGATCAACATTGTCAGGGGCCTGTTTCTGAGCAGATTCGTAGTATTTAAGTGCCTCAGCATACTCCTCATCCTCATATGCTTCACGCGCAAAATCGAGCGTATCTCTCCATGAATCGTCAACCTGTCCAATAACCATTGGACTAAGCACTAAAAAGGCGATATAGCAAAAAACTTTCATTTTTTAATTAGTTTATCTAGGAAACCAACATACTGTCGAGACCAGAGTAGGAAGGCGATCCAGAAGATAATGGAGATTAATAACGGAACCTGATACCTTTCCTGTTTGATATCGAACTCTAAAGTATCGATTTTTGTCCGCTTCATTTGACTAATTTCTGTTAATAAAGCAGAAAGATCTGGAAATTCTGTTGAAGTGAACGATGCCTCCCCAGCTCCTTTACTGGCGATTGAGCGGATAAATTTCTTGTTTAATTTGGACAAAACTTTCTTCCCTCTCGCGTCTGTTTTATACCCCAATTCTGGTCGATGGGGATTTTTTGGAACCAGTCCTCCTTTTGTTGTTCCAATGCCAAGAACAGTCAGTTGGATTTGTTCTTTTCGAATCTTTGCTAAGATCTCATCTGGATTATTCTCGTGGTTCTCACCATCTGTAATCAAGATTATTCCCTTCGTAGTTTTCATCTTGGAGAACATGTCATAGGAAACGGATAGAGCAGCATCAACGTTTGTTCCCTGACTGCTGACCATATCTGATTCAATGTCGTCAATGAAGAGTTTTGCCGCTCCATAATCACTTGTTACGGGCAATTGAACGAAGGCACTGTTTGCAAAAAGACTAATGCCAATTTTTTCTCCATGGAGGTTATTGATCAATTGGGTAATTGCTCTTTTTGCAATATCCAGACGGGAAAAATCATCTGAAATATCACGCGCATTCATTGAGTTTGAAACGTCCAGAGCGATCACTAGCTCTAAGGACTCATTTGTACCCGCAACTTTCTTTGATCCAAATATTGGCTGAGCCATCGCGATTACTAGAAAAACAAAGGCATTTCGAAAGAAGAAGTACTTCATGAAACTACTCATCGAAGAAACAGGTCTCAAGAATGATTGTGCGACATGAGCACTGGCGTTCTGCGCCATTTTATTGTTCTGGACAATGTTGTAGAGGAATACACCAACTATTGGAATCAAGATGAACAACAAGTAAAGTACGTCTGGAGTTTTGTAGGCCAATCGCTCACCCGTGATTGAATCACTAAACAATCCAAAGGCATTAATCAATAAGTAGTATACCACCCAAAAGATGACCTCCCAAACTAAAATTCCAGTCAGGATCAATTTTAAGCGATAGATATACTTCTCGTTACTCATTTGTTTTGAACAGAATATAATTAGTAGCCCAGGAGATCAGAGCAAGCATAAATGCCCAATTCAAAAATCCCATTGGATTTGATGGTGGCTCGGATTTGTAATGATGATCCTCCATCTTTCGTTTCTCGAGTTTTTCAATTTCCCCGTAAATCTCACGTAAACTTTCCTCATCTGTAGCTCGGAAGTATTTCCCGTCTGTTATGGCTGCGATTTGCGTCAAACACACTTCGTCAATCTCAACATCCATAGGTTGAAAGCTCATCCCGAAAGGTCCAACTGTTGGCGAATTTGCTTGACCCGTACTTCCAACTCCAATCGTGTAGACACGAATTCCTTTCGCCTTAGCCAATTCTGCAGCCATCAATGGTGATATCTCGCTTCCACCATCTACGCCATCTGTGAGGAGAATAATTACTTTAGATACGAGACTGTCATTACGTAAGCGGGTAACTGCAGTTCCCAATCCAATTCCTATAGCTGTTCCTCCTTCAATGTAGTCGCCACTAATATTGTCGATTTGTTTTTTGAGAATTGTGTAGTCTAATGTTGGTGGACATGCCGTATAAGCTTCCCCTGCATAAGCGACCAGTCCAATACGATCACCCTTCCTGCCATCAACGAATTCCTTGGCAACTTTCTTAGCTGCCTCAAGTCGATTTGGGAGGAAATCCATGGCTAACATTGATCCAGAGACATCCATTGCAATCACGATGTCAATTCCATCTTTGTAGTCGTTGTCAAAATCTTCATAGTTCGCCCAGTGAAAGGGTTTTGCCATTCCAAAAATCAATAAACAGGCAATAGCTCCATAGAGCAATAAGTTGAATTCACGTACGCGAACAATCCATTTCGAGCCAATGCTACGTTGATCACTGGTAGACCTAGAATATTTAATTTCTCCTTTGCGACTTTTCTCTAAACGGAAGAGAATTATAAGCACAACAGGAACGATGCACATCAGCCAAAGCCAATTTGGTGAGAAGTATTCATACTCCCAAAAGCGTATGTTCCAATTAGTCAACATTGTCAAAATCCAGCGGACTTGTTTCCGCAATTATTTGTTTAGCTAGGGTTGATTGCCGCACTATTGCGATAAGATCTGGTTTTGATTTTGCGAATTTTACCATATCAGATTGTGATAAAATTCGCGCAATTGTCTCCACTGTTTCTTCATTGAGTCCCTGTTGGGTCAATAATATTTTTGTCTCATAAGTCGTCTTTTCCAATAAAGAAATCTGGTAGCGACTTGTTAGATAGGAGCGCAAGATATAGGAGAGCTCGCTGAAATGCTCTTTGAGTTTATCTTTTGTCCAAAGTTCTTCTTTATCTAGTGCATTTATGGCAAGAATGGTTCGTTCTTTCAATGAAAGCGGCCGATCTTCATCTATGTAGTCGTCTTCGCTTGCCAATTTTCGTTTTCGAATTACGATGTAAACGATAATCAACGCGAGTAGAATAATTGTCATCCACCACCAATGTTTCCGAAAGAATTCACTGAATGAAAACGGTTTAGATGGAATATCAGCATAGCCCTCGCGAATCTCATAAAGTCCAATTGTTGAATCCTTTGGGACTAAATTACATTCAAGCATGATATCCTTGAATCTGAATGTGGAATCATTGATGAGAATTTCAGCTCCAGGAATGAGAAATAATCCACTGTCCCATGCAGTAATGCTATATTCTCCTTTCCATTTCTTATTAACTCCATTGAAGACAATTGTATCCTGAAAGGGGAAGATGATTTCCAATTGGGTAGTATCCACAGTTAATCCCCCATTCTCCATGATCATGCGTGCCTCGATTTCACCTTGTTTGTTGCGAAAAAAAATTGAATCTCCAGCATCCATTTTAACGGTATACTTGAGGATGGTCGATTCTCCAACCAAGATATTATCCTGAGAAAGCTCAACGAGTAATTGCTGTCCAACGGCTGTGGGAGCCAACAAGAGAAACAAGAGATATATGGGAGTAAATAACTTCACCTATTCTGAAAAAGATTAACAAGTGGACGAATATAATCACCTTCTGTAGAGATAGAAGCATAGTCTATTCCAGACTTTTTAAATTCTTTAAATAGTTTTGTTTCGAAATTTTTGAAATTATCAGCATGTGTTTGCTTGGCCTGAGAACTGTTCGAGTTTACCCATGTTGTTTCGCCAGTTTCAGCATTAAATAATTGTACAATTCCAACACTTGGCAGGACTTCTTCCGTTTGATCGAACAAGCGAATCGCGACCATATCATGCTTCTTACGTGAAACTTTCAGCCCTTCAATAAAGTCATGTTCATCCATGAAATCGCTGATTACGAAGGCAATACTTCTTTTCTTTTGCGTGTTTCGAAAGAATTTAAATGCTTCATTCAGGTTCGTTCCTGGATTATCTGGTTTCATTTCGATAAATTCTCGAAGAATGAGCAAGGCATGTTTACGTCCTTTTCCAGGCGCGATGTAGCGTTCAATTTTATCCGAAACAAAGATTGCACCCACCTTGTCATTGTTGCTGATTGCAGAGAAGGCCAATACAGCTGTCAACTCTAAGGCAAGATCTTTTTTCGTTTTCTCTTGAGTTCCAAAGTCCTCAGACCCTGAAACGTCAATAATGAGCATCACTGAAATTTCGCGTTCCTCATCAAAAACTTTAACGTATGGTTCGTTGAAACGAGCTGTTACGTTCCAATCAATTGTTCGTACTTCATCTCCAAAATGATAATCGCGTACCTCACTAAAGGTCATCCCACGGCCTTTGAAGGCAGAGTGGTACTCGCCGGAGAAAATATGTCTGGTAAGCCCCTTTGCCTTGATCTCAAGGTATCGGATTTTCTTTAAGAGTTCTTTCGTATCCATTCAGATGATTTCCCTAAGGAACTTCAATTTTATTGACAATTTTCGACACAATTTCAGCCGCTGAAATATTCTCAGCTTCTGCTTCATAAGTCAATCCTAGTCGATGGCGCATAACGTCTGGTGCAATTGCACGAATATCTTCAGGAATTACAAAGGCGCGACCTTGAAGGAAGGCATATGCTTTCGATGCCAATGCAAGATTAATGCTGGCGCGAGGTGAGCAACCCACTGAAATCATTGGTGTGAGAAAATCCAATCCATATTGCTCAGGCTCTCGAGTTGCATAGACAATGTCAACGATATATTGTTCGATTTTTTCGTCTAGGTAAACTTGCTTAACGAGGTCACGACAACGTTCAATGTCGCTAGGAGAAATTACATTCTTCACTTTCTCAAGTCCTTCTTGGCGAACATTTGCACGTATAATTTGTCGTTCTTCTTCTTTTGTAGGATAATCCAAGAATACTTTCAGCATAAATCGATCGACTTGTGCTTCTGGCAATGGATACGTTCCTTCCTGCTCAATTGGATTCTGTGTTGCTAGAACCAAGAATGGTTTTGGCAGAATATGTGTTTCGTCACCTATCGTAATTTGGCGTTCTTGCATTGCTTCGAGCAGGGCACTTTGCACTTTAGCTGGCGCACGATTAATCTCATCTGCAAGTACGAAATTGGCAAATATGGGGCCTTTCTTTACAGTGAAAGATTCTGTCTTTTGACTGTAAATTAATGTTCCTGTAACATCTGCAGGCAATAAATCAGGTGTGAACTGAATTCTACTAAAGTCTACATTAATGGCATCTGCGAGTGTTTTAATCGCGAGTGTCTTTGCCAATCCTGGAACACCTTCTAACAGAATATGACCGTCGGCCAATAAGGCGATCAACAGTCGATCCATCATGTATTTCTGACCGACAATTACTTTGGAAATTTCTTCGCGCAGAAGCTGGATAATCCTCGTTTCCAGTTGAATTTTTTCACTCACAATCCTCAGAGCATCTGCCGGATTCATAGGGTTATTCGTTGTTTCTTGCATATGGTACTATTCTTCTAACAAAAATGTAAAGATAACACCTGACTCCCTTGGTATTGCTGTTAATTAATGTTAACATTGATCTTCTAACCAAGCACGTTCACAATGGCGCTAGAAACCCGAAATTGCAAGGAGTGTGGACAGAAATTGTCCGGTAGAAAAGATCAAAAATTCTGCTCTGATTACTGTCGAAATACATTCAACAATGAATTGAATCAAGATGCGACGAAATCCATTCGAAGGATCAATAATATTCTGCGAAAAAACCGTAGAATTCTCAGCGCGCTTAATCCTAAAGGTAAAATCACCCTAGATGGAATCACGATGGCTGAGGAAGGATTCAATTTTCATTATTTTACAAATGTTTATGAAACCAAGAAAGGTGCTAAATACATATTTTGCTACGATCAAGGGTATATTAAGCTCGAGAACGACCAATATATGCTGGTACATAAACAGGATTACGTTCGCTAATAATTAGGAATAAATAATTTAAAACGGAAACTATGTTAACTGCTTTAGGGCTTATGGCCTTTGGACTTTGTGCTGTTCTACTTGGGAACTATATGAAGAAGAATCAAGCGAAAATGAAGGAAGAAGCTGAGGCTAGAAAGGTTGAGCGAGAATTGAAAAAAGAAGCAGCCGCGAAAGAAGTAACTGCCAAGGAATATCCAAAAGTTGAAGCGTAAAAGCTACTTGATCAATTTGAAATCCACATGGAAGTGATCATCATGAACATCATTGATGACCTTACTCAAGTTTTGCACGATATAAATCCCACTATTTTTTAATTTTTTACCGTATTCAGAGGCAAATAATTCGTCCTTCAAATGCGTATTTATAATGACCTTTTCGATGTGCAGTCCATGCATTTTTGCTTGTTTTTCAAGCGTTAGAATATGCAGGGCGATTGTATTGAAATCGAGTGAAATTGATTCGTCCTCAACGAATTTACCTTCTGTATCAAACTCAAGCAAATAATGAAGTCCACCTTGATTGTCCAACGTGTAATCTGGAAGTCCACTCTTAATCTTTGGCATCATAAGATCGACACTCAACCCATTCTGATGTGTACGATGCGGGAAAAGCTTTCCTCCATTTTTGTTAGAACACTCCATGACTTGGAATATCCTTTCGGGTAAAAGTGTTTCCAGATCTGCATAGGTTGCAAGAAGTGTTCCTACCACTTTTCTATGAGAGAACCCTCTCCCTGCGAGATAGCTGGTCGTATCAAAATAGCGATAGTTTTTTCCGGAAAATGGAAGAAGACTGCTATTTTCAATGGATCCATTGGAAACAGAACCATGAACAATTGTTGGGAGACTGTCTTGCACGTTTTCAGTGTAATATTGATCCAAAATACTTGGAACAGTTGCCTCCTCAACTTCGGTTGATTCAATTTCGAGATCTGTTTTGTCCTGAGCACTGCAGGCAAATAATATTGACGTCAGTAAGATGGAAATGTATGGTCTCATGAGTATTTTTTTGGTAGCGATTGGGCAGATACTTGCGATTAAGGCTAAGAATAAACAAAAAAAGTTATCCCGAAGGATAACTTTTCTCAAGGGTGACCCCCATTAGTGTATTAAGAAGGTTTTATTGCCCTTCCCAGTTTTTTAATTCCGCTTGTATAGCTGATTCTGTCTCAGCTTCTGACATTCTAGCTGGAGCTATAAACGATTCTGAACTAGCTTCAAATTCAGCAACAATTGGTGCCTCATCAATATCTGGATTTGCTTTCAATGCTGCAACAACAGAAGCCTTTTGCTCTTCAGCTGAAGGTGTTGCTTCGTCAGTCGTAGCGGCTATATTTTTCTCTAAATCTGCGTGAAACTCTTCAGCAAGGTTAGCTTTGATTTCAGTTAGATTGTCCTCTAAGCTTTTTTTAAGTATACTCATCGTTCGTGTTTTTTAGATTTGGTTTCATCAAATAATTGATGAGCCTAAATATAGGGGATAAGATCTAATGTTTGATGCAGAGTTGGATAAAATTCTCACAATTAATGTCTTTTCTGCTTGACGTCTACTACTAATCCTTTATTTATGCTATTCAGCGAGCGAAGAAATCTTCCAAACCTCGTCCTTCGAAATAACTCACTGACCATTTTTTCACCTCTTCAACTGTGTACGGAAGCACATTTTCATCTTTGAGTTGAATCAATGATTTTTTCTCTCTTGACGAAAGTCCTCCATCAATCATAATACCAAAGACGAGTAATTTCGCCACTGCAACTTGCACTGCAGGAGCAAGGTCATCCACTTTCTCTAAAAAGTCTGGATCATAATAAGGATCATCTTCAATGGGAATATCAAATTTGGTTAGAATTGAAGTTGCCAACAGAAAATGATTGTAGTGAAACGATCTTTTGGAAGTCGAAATGGCTTGGAGCGTGCTATAAATTACCTTATTAAAAGATTTGTCACCTTTAAACTCTGCATGGAGCAACTCAGTAAATTTATAGATTAATGGAGGCGCCATTACTCGAACCCGGGCTTCGTGCATTATTTTTCGTGAACCCCAGATATTCCATACGGCATAGAGTGGAGCGCCAAGTAAATCAACAAGCATTCTGAATGCATAACGCCCAAGTAATTTAGTCACCAATAATTTCCATAAAAAGCCACTAATGGCAGCCTTTAATTTGAGAAGTGTTTGGAAGATTAAGACGCTCCATTTGGATAAGCCTTCATAGGGATCAATCCCAATTGTAGAAAGGCTTTTCTGTTTCTTTTCTAGCCCAACATTGATGAGGGCATTCATGTTTTCGTTGTAATTTGGGTCGTTTTCGCCCACTGTACCACATGCTGTAGCAATCGCACTTACAGCTTTGATGTTGGTATAGGTTAAGAACCAGATTTCGGTAAACACAAGTACGATACTGTAGATAATGAACTCGATTTCTAGCTCGATGTAATTTTCATAAAAGGGAATCCAGACATCACGTTTCGGAAAGAGAGTTTCCCCGAATAGATGATAAGGAAGGTAAAGTAGGACCACACCAAAAGCGCCCGCAATACCTACTTTTAAGTACGTATTCATGCGAATTTTCTGCAATGCAGCAAGTTCAGAATTCGTGAGTATGAAGAGTTGATCCTCATTGGAAGATTTAACATTTCCTGAGAGTTGGGAAAGGGCGAATCGTTCCCAAAATGACTTCTTCTTTGCCATCAATTGTATTTTGTAATGCGTTAATTACCTGTATAGAGCACTTTGTTCTTCTCTGTCTCTGAGACTTGAACTTCAAGTTTAAATTTATCGTCAAGTTTCTCGCGCAGGATATTCCAAATGACCATGGCGATATTCTCTGTTGTCGGATTAATTCCATTGAATTCTACGCAATCTAAGTTGAGGTTTCTGTGATCAAATCGTTCTATTATATTATCGATAATAATCGTCTTCAGAAACTTCAGGTCAACCACAAATCCCGTTTCTGGATCAATTGGACCATCTAGCCATACTTCAAGTACATAGTTGTGTCCATGATAATTTGGGTGGCTGCATTTTCCAAAGACTTCCAAGTTTTTCTCATCATCCCAATCGGCCCGGAAAAGACGATGTGCAGCATTAAAAGTTTCTCTTCGGCATATTTTCATGTCCTCCCTATTTGATCCCAAAATTACACAAGACATGCGAATTTCAGTGATCTAATCATTTATTTCTTTTTATACTAATAACGGTAACATCATCTGTTTGGGTTTCTTTTCCTTTCCATGAATCGAATTCACTCTCGATCATTTTTCGTTGTTCCAATAAGGAGAGATTTGCGTTTGATTCGAAGAGCTCTAGAAGACGTCTAAAAGAGTATGTTTTACGATTAATGCCTCCCACTTGATCTTGAAAACCATCCGTAAATAAATAAAGCGTGTCAGAGGCTTTGAGTCTGGTGTACTGCGAATAATACCCTTTAAAGCCGTCTCCTTTGTGGTCTCCAATATGCTCATTGTTTCCTTTGAACATTGTAAATCCACCATCACTGTGAATTAAGAATCGAGAGCCAGCACAGGCATAAGAAATCTCCTCCTGCTTCTCGTCGATGACACAAATAGTGAGTTCCATTCCGTCATTTATTCTTTCTTTCGAAGTTTCCTTCTGGAAATATTCTGCGAGCCGTTTATCCAATTCATTTAGAATCATCCCAGGTTCTGTGAGTCTTGCTTCCAGCACAATGCTATTCAACATATTAATGCCGAAAAGTGTCATAAATGCACCAGGAACGCCATGTCCAGTGCAATCAGCCAGGGCGATCACCTGACGCCCGTCAATTTTTTGCATCCAATAAAAATCTCCAGAAACAATATCTTTTGGTCGATACATCAGGAAATAATCCTCGAAATTTGCTAGAAATTGGCGGTCACGAGGCAAAAGGTTGACTTGAATCTTACGCGCATAATTGATACTTGAAGTAATATCATCTCGCTGTGACATGATCACTTGCTGTTGCGCTCGAACATCTGTTATATCACGCGCCAATGCAATGAATCCTTTAATATATACTTTTGACCCTGGGGCATAAATAGTGTTCACATGCTGCCCAACCCAGATAATTTCTCCATTCTTTTTTCGAATTGGAAACTCTTTGTAGGTTGTAGATTTGCGTTGATTAAAATGATCTTTATAAAATTCAGCGACCTCATTGTGGTAGCGATCAATAACGATATTTAACGATTGGGTACCTGCGACGTCCTCCTTGGAGTATCCCATTTTGGCTATGAACGCTTGATTTACAAACACGAAATTTCCATTTAAATCGAGGGTATAGATAAGGTCTTCTACATTCTCGACCAGAAGTTCATACGTGTTTTGCAATTCAATTCGTTCGGAAACATCATGTCCAATAATTACCCGTGTATTCTCAGAAAAACGCTTGTAGGACCATTCCATCCAACGAACCCCTTCATCGGCATTTACCATTGGAATTAAATACTTGTCGCCTTCTGAAAACTCGCTGGTGACATCACGATCGTGATAGTTCTCATCGAATAAAGCGAATTGATTCAGGAGAGAAATTTTATTGTTCAGGAGCGTGTCGTGATCAATGTTGATGAAATTATTGATATTCTCACTCACATAGGTTACGATCCCATCAGCACGAAAAGCAATCACAGGAAAATTACCACGATTGATAATTCCGGAAACAAAAATGAGTTTCTCAATAGAATTATGGCGCAAATAACTATTGAAGACCGTCAAAACTACTGAGGCAAGGATGGCAACCATGAATAGACTCTTAGGATAAAGTGGATCTGATCCAACCAAGAGAATACATGCAATGCTTAAGAGAAGAACAACCATTCCATAGATGATCGTGGATAAGACCCTGTTGAGAATATAAGGTGCAATTGAAGTTATTAAGGCAATTCCAATGACATGAAATGGATGTAAGTTCGAGGAAATGAGCGACCAAAAGAATTGAAAGGTAATCATGTAGATTGCGAAAACCAGGAGGTATTTGTTCACGTGAATCTGCCCAGATTTTTTAACCGTTAAAGCAACAAAATAGAGACTTAGAAGTGCAAAACCAACCAGCAGAGATGCAGCAATGTTCATGGGTAAATCATCACTCAGAAACGAGCCTGAAATCTGAGATGCCGGCACAAGAACAGTTCCAAACATAAGTGTAGCTGGCGTCATTCTAATGTGTAGCTCTGTATCTTTGGTGCTCAATAATTGCGAAGTATCAAATCGACGACTATAAATGAGTAGGAAGATGTTAATCAAAATAATAAGCGCAATTAAGGCCATTACGAACCACTTCGATTTCCAAATAGGCAGTTGAACCTCAAAGAGGTGAAGGGTTGGCTCACTAAAGGCAATCCCATCGTAAGAGGAGCAAACTTCTAGGGTATAAGTCCCCGATTCTAAATCTGCGATTCTTATAAGATCTGTTTCCTCTAAATAGCTCCAATTATTGTCTCGTTCACGAATGCGATAACGATACTTAATTCCACCAATTTTAGGATTGTTTACCTGAAATTTGAATTGAAAGGCATTCAAATTTGATGTTTGACTATCTTCCAATCCTTCGCGAGAAAGGTCAATGATCACAGGAGCTAATGGCCGATTAAGATTTTCAATGATGTCAGAATTAATGAGGAAGAGTCCTTCAACAGTTCCAATAAATATTCGATTATCATCCTGAAATTGTGAACGCATATGGGTCTCATATCCCATGAAGCCAGACTCGCTTGTATAGGTTTGAGAATTGACAATTTTAGCATCTGGATCTACTTTGAGGATCGTAATCCCCTTATTGGTACCAACTATTAAATTGCCATGTACGTCAGCATTGAGCGTGTAAAATAGGTTTGTTTCGAAGTGATGTTTGCCTTTAATCGTCTTGACTTCATTTGGTGTAATCGCTAAAAGTCCTTTCTCAAGAGTGAACCAAAGATTTCCAAAGATGTCTTTTGTTGAGACTCCTGAATAACTTCCAAACAATTTTGAACTGTATGGTACAGCCTCAATTTTCTTGGTCGACTTATCGTAATAGATTACTCCATCATTCGATCCAAAATACATTCTGGTATCATCTTGTGAGACCTGGCCTGTATAGATATAATCTGGTGAGTTTGGATAAGAATCTCTGAAGACGCGTATCCTCTTTGTATCGAAATTATAACGATGCAGGCCTTTTCCGCGAATTCCAAACCAAAGATCTCTTCCATCTGCTAATATGAATGAAATTGACTCATCCCCAGCTATCGTGGTTTTGAAACTTAAGGGTCCATCGGGATTATATGATTTTATCCCACGATCAGTTCCAAAATAATAAATGCCGTCCATTTCGGCAGCTCCAAAAATTTGAAAATCAAAGGTCTCAAACGAGGTGTTTTCATCAATTTCTCCAACATGTGTTTTGCCTTCGAATGTGCTTAGGAAAATTCGTTGGTCACTAGTTTTAAACGGAAAAGAGATGTCCTCTGACGCGTATAATGGATGCAATTGAATTCTGGTGAATGGCTCTTCTGAAACTTTATAGATTCCTTTGAGGTCTGAACTCAACCAAAAATCACCGTTCATATCCGCGAGAACAGAGAGGGCACTTCGTATGGGTTCGGGATAATTATGGACGATTCGAACCAGTAAATCACCCGTAAGTTTATAAAGAGAACCTTTCGCAGAAACTGCCACATTTGAATGTGAGACAGGATTGTACGAAAGCGAAATAATTGAGTCGTTTTTCGCAATTACGCGCGTCAAATTAGATTCCTTTAGCGAAAATAACGTGCCACGTTCATTGAGAATAATTTCTAATCTACGATCACCTACTTTATTAATAAGGGTGAGTTTGTCAGATTCATACCAACCAAATCTGAATTCATTGATCTCATGAATGGAAAGATTTAACCACTTATTCAGACCAATCAGGGCCTCATCACCCAAGCAATCAACCCCATGATTTGTGGTGATTACAATTTTATGGCCTACGTCAATAACTTCGTATAACTGTAGTGGCTTAGTTGTTGGAAAGCGCCTTATTAACTTCTCCTCTCCATTAATCTTACATACGATTCCCAGTGCGCCAATAAAGTAGTAGACTGAACCTTTTTTGACCACATGCAACCTATCACCAATGTTGTATTTCTTAGAGAGTAGAGACGTGATCTTCTTCGTGCTTCTTGAATAACTATAGAAGCCTTTATATTGAGAAGAGAAGAGAATGTTATCTCCATCAAAGGAGAGATTTCGATAATGGTGATTGTTATCTTCACCACCCGCAAAAGTCATCTCCTCAAATTCCTTCCCATTAAAACGGACAAGTTCTGCGCCATCAGTTCCTATCCATAAATAACCATCACTGGATTGCTCGATGCAGGTGATTGCACCCATATTAAGTCCATCGCGATGAGAATAATTTTGAAAAGTGTAGAGCTGAGCATTCAATTGAATGCCAGACAACAGAAATACTAGTAAGAGTAGCTTAGATTTCAACGTAGATAGCTGAGATTCGTTTTCACGTTTAAAATACACAAAAAACTTACAATCTGAGAAATTTGTCTGTTTTTTATCTAAGAGATGACACGAATTTCACTGAGAATTTTTTGCGCGAGGTCTTTTGCATCTTCCAGCTTAGCATGTGTCACAGTGATGTGTCCCATTTTTCGATTTGCTCGTGTAGCTGCCTTTCCATATAAATGGACATGCACTCCCGAATAGCCCAGAATGTCATTAAGTCCCTCATAACGAGCAGGGCCATCATAGCCTTCAGCTCCCAGGAGATTAATCATGGCTCCTTTACGAATCAATTCTGTTGAACCAAGTGGTAGATCTAGAACGGCTCGCAGGTGTTGTTCAAATTGTGAAGTGACATTGCATTCAATGGTGTGATGTCCGCTATTATGTGGGCGAGGTGCAACTTCATTCACCATTAACTCTCCATTCGGAAGTAAGAAAAGTTCAACAGCAAGAAGTCCAACCATCTCAAAAGCATTGATGACGCTTATCGCTAATTCTGTTGCTCTTTGTTCAGTATCAGAATCGATTTGTGCTGGTGAAAAGAGAAATGCCACAAGGTTCGCGTCATTAAATTCACACTCCACGGTTTGATAAACAGCAGTTTGTCCAGAAGAATTTCGCGCTACGATCACAGATAGTTCTTTGGAGAATGGAATCATCTCTTCCAGAATCGAATCAGCATTGAATACACGATCAAGGTCTGCTTCTGACCGAACTAATTGAACTCCATTCCCATCGTATCCTCCTGTTCTCAATTTGTGCACAAAAGGTAGTTTTCCCAAATAATGATCGCGCGAAGTCTCAGAAGTGGTAAGTTCAAACTTCGATGTTGGAATCTGGTGATCAATGTAGAACTGCTTTTGCAAGCCTTTATCCTTAATAATCTCAAGAATTGACGGCTGAGGATAGACTAAAACTCCTTGTTTCTCGAGTTCTTTCAATGCATCAACGTTGACATTTTCGATCTCAACTGTAATAACATCTTTGTCGCTTCCAAAGGCGAGAACATCCTTATAGTCCTTGATATCGCCCACTGTATATGAATTCGCGAGTGACGAACTGGGTGCCTCTTTTGTACTTTCCATGACGTGCACATGAATGTTATAGCTAATAGCCTCTTGAATAAGCATCCTTCCAAGTTGACCGCCGCCAAGAATTCCTAAACGGTGTTCTGCACCAACGAGTTCCTTTTTCATAGCACAAAGATATATTCATTTTTTTCGATCTCTGTTTTCTAAGCACAATAAATTCAACGGGATTTGCAAGAAAATCTTACTTTTGCAGATCAAAACGTAAGGAAGTGATTCAGGTTTTAGACAAGTCATTTGAAGTATTTATTACCCGTGAGGAAATCGCCAAGGAGATTAAGTCCTTATCGGAACAGATAAACGAGGACTATAAAGATCGGGATTTAGTGTTTATCTCAGTGCTGAATGGTGCATTTATGTTCACATCAGATTTGATGAAACATATTCACATTGATTGTGAGGTGTCTTTCGTGAAAATGAGCTCTTACGCAGGTGTTGAGTCAAAAGGCCGTGTTGATGAACTGATTGGATTGAATGGTGACCTATCAGGAAAAGATATCATTATTGTTGAAGACATTGTGGATACGGGACTTACAATTGACAAGATTATTTCCTTGATTAATTCATCAAATGCTTCTTCAGTGAGTGTGTGTACGCTCTTGTATAAGCCCGCTGCTTTCAGAGGAAATAAGCGCCCAGAATACATTGGGTTTTCCATTCCTAATGCTTTTGTTGTTGGTTATGGACTAGATTACGATCAAAAGGGTAGAAACCTCGATATGATCTACCAAATTCGAGAAACTAAAAATGATACTCATAAGATGTTAAATATTGTTCTCTTTGGACCTCCTGGAGCTGGAAAAGGCACCCAGTCAGAAAGATTAACAGCTAAATATGGATTAATTCATCTTTCAACAGGTGATATCTTTCGTGCAAATATTAAAGAACAAACGGAACTTGGAATTTCGGCCCAGACTTTTATTAAGGGAGGGCATTTGGTTCCAGATGAAGTTACGATCAATATGCTCAATGCAGAGGTGCTCAAGCATAAGGACGCGAAAGGATTTATTTTTGATGGATTTCCACGAAATATGATTCAGGCGGCCGCTCTCGACGATTTCTTGGAAAGTATAGGCACGGGTGTTAGCGCGATGTTGTCTTTAGACGTTGAGGAAGAGGAACTGAAAAAACGACTGGCACATAGAGCAAAGACAAGTGGGCGACCTGATGATGCTGATCCTGATGTGATTCAAAATCGAATAGATGTTTATCTTAACGAAACTGCTCCAGTGAAAGCTTATTATCAAGAACAGGATAAATGGTTGATGATCAATGGTGAAGGAAGCATTGATGAAATCACTGAGCGCCTTTTTACTGCTGTAGAATCGATTTAAAATCAATAGATTACGCCTTATCGGAACCAACTTCCGTATGGAATTAATATGTGTATCACATGGCTTCAGATAACTTCGTTGATTACGTAAAAATTCATTGTACCTCTGGTCAAGGAGGTGGTGGATCGGCGCATTTCCGTCGTGAAAAATATATTCCCAAGGGTGGGCCGGATGGTGGTGATGGTGGACGTGGTGGTCATGTAATATTGCGTGGCAACAAACAAATGTGGACCTTACTTCATCTAAAATTCCATAAACATATTAAGGCAGGCCATGGAGTTCATGGTGCTGGACAACTTAAATCAGGTGCTGAGGGCGCTGATATTTACGTAGATGTTCCATTGGGAACTATTGCTCGCGATAGTGATACAGGCGAATATCTATTTGAGATTACAGAAGAAGGAGAGGAACGAATAATTCAGCCTGGTGGACGAGGTGGACTTGGGAACAATAATTTCAAATCAGCGACCAATCAAACACCTCGATATGCTCAGCCTGGAGGAGATAAAAGTGAGGGTTGGAAGATTCTGGAATTGAAAATCCTTGCAGATGTTGGACTTGTTGGATTTCCTAATGCTGGAAAAAGCACCTTACTCTCTGTTGTTTCAGCAGCCAAACCAGAAATTGCAAACTATCCATTTACTACACTTAGACCAAATTTAGGGATTGTAGATTACCGAGATTATCGCTCGTTTGTAATGGCAGATATCCCTGGAATTATCGAAGGGGCAAGTGAAGGTAAAGGATTGGGATTGCGTTTCTTGAGACATATAGAACGAAACTCTTGTTTGCTTTTCATGGTGCCTGCAGATAGCGATGACATCAAGAAAGAATACGCGATTCTTCTCGGAGAATTGAAAGCTTACAGTCCAGAATTGATTCACAAGGATAAACTCCTCGTGATTTCAAAATCAGATATGCTCGATGAAGAATTAATGGAAGAGATCAAACTAGATCTCCCTACTGGAGTTGAAGCACTCTTTATTTCGTCCGTGGCACAGCAAGGACTTGTTGAACTCAAAGACGCGATTTGGAAAATGCTCAACGATGATTGAATGGCTTGAATCTATAGATCGGGCAATTGTTGAAGCTGTTAATGGGTGTAATTCACCTTTTTGGGACGAGTTTATGTGGATTGTTTCCGCAAAACTAACGTGGGTGCCTCTTTATGTAGCGCTTATTTACTTGGCAATTCGCCAAAACGGTTGGAAGATTGGAGTGATTTTCTTTTTAGGCGTGGTCATGGCAGTGGGTTTTGCAGACATCATTTCAACGCAATTATTTAAGGAACTCATTCAACGATATCGTCCATCACACCATGCACTTTTAACGGAGAAACTTCATTTTTATCAAATTGATGCTCAGAATATTTACCGTGGAGGACAGTATGGATTCGTTTCGTCTCATGCAGCAAATACGTTCGCAATATGCGTCTTTTCAATGCTTCACCTTCGGAGTTACAAACGCTGGCTTTATCCCATATTAATTGGTGTGGCTCTGCTTATCAGCTACAGTAGAATCTATTTAGGGGTACATTATTTAAGTGATGTCTTTGTAGGCGCCCTACTAGGAACTGCCATTGCATGGACGATTTATCGCTTTGTTTTTCTTACTATTGTTAAGAAGCTCGATCGAAAATGACATACGTTTATATCTTTATAGGAGGCGGACTTGGTAGTGTTGCGCGCTATGGAGTTGGGAAATTTGCAGCTGCTGTATTCAACATGAATTTTCCCATTGGCACATTATTGGCCAATCTCTTAGCCTGTGCACTCTTGGCACTATTGGTGATTGGCATTAATCCTCAGCAAGAAGGAAATTCGTGGGTCCAACCTCTCTTGATTGTAGGATTTTGTGGAGGTTTCAGCACATTCAGTACATTTGGAAATGAGACGTTCCAACTTCTAAATCAAGGAAATACACTTCTTGCAATTCTCAATATCCTCATTTCCGTACTTGTCGGCGTTGGATTGATCTTTCTAATTAGAAGCAGAGTCTAATCACTTAATGAAATTCTGAAGGTACCACAGCTTGTATGTTCTTTATCAATGCTTCTCGCTTCGAAATAAACTTGCTAATATCTGTTTTCATCACGATTCCCTTTTTCTTGAAATCCTTCAAATTTCTTACCCACATATAGGCAGATAATCCCAAGAGACCAATTGACGCATAGTAAGCAAATGCAAGCCACCAGCTAGGATATCCAAAATGATAGAAAAGGAAGATAAATGGGATGTTAAGTAGGCCAAAGGCGAGCATTCCAAAGATCAACTTCACGGAACCCCAAAATACTTTTCTGCGAAAGCTTTTCTTTACAAAACGGCTGATCAAGATGTACGGAATTCCACAATGAATGATACCTAAAATTGCCGCAGGTAGAAGTAAAACCATCATGAGAATTTCCTTCATTCGTCCTCCTTTTGGATTGTTGATTTTCCAGAAAATAAGCCGTTCCTCTAATTTAAAACGACTGATAAGCTTAAAGTATCCTTCTGCTTCTGATTTGACAGCTGAGAGGGACTCATTCTCTTCTACTTCTTGTTTGTTCAACCAATGTGCTAGATTCTGAGAATACCTCCAGCGTTTTTTCAATGGGATTGCTCGGTCAAAATCGTGTGAATTCATCCCTTTACGCGTCAATCTCATAATGTTCTCGTGAAGTGGAGCATCTTCTTTCTTAATCACATGTGTAATTTGCTCTTGCATGAGCTTTTCCACGACTTTAGTCAATTCATTGATGACCTTGTTGGGATTTGCTTCGTATGCTTCACGGTAATCATTGAGACAGATTCTATCAGAGGTAGAGATCAAAAGATCACTTCTCATAACATTTGGATCCGAGTAATTACAGCCTACTCCAGCAATGTATATTTTCTTTTTCCATTTCAAATCAACGAGCGTCAAGAATCCAATTCGAACGCCACCTTTTTTAACAGGTTTCAACCTTCGAATGAATGTGTCATCAGTGAATCCTTCTCCAAAAATTAATAAGTTCCGTCCATTTTTTAAGACTCGTTTGCATGTTTGAAAGACTGCTTCATTTTTTCCTTTCGTATCGTCACCATCCTGCTGGCGGTAGATCGGCAACATTTGACAGGCCCATAAAAACGGCTTAGAAATCGTAGTAAAAACGTCAGAGCGCGTCATGAAAAAGACAATTGGCATTCGAAGCGAAGCTATTGCGAGTGGGTCCATGAACGAGGCAGCGTGATTACTGACGTAAATCGTGCTTCCAAGGAAAGTTTTCGGCGAATTATTCAGCTTCATTCGAGGATAAAATATCCGCAACGAGTAGGGAAGAGTGATCTTTAATAAAAAGTAAAGTATACGCATAGTCTCTGACGATTACGACCGCAAAAATAGAAATTTGATGTTGATAATGAGTAATAATTACTCCTCAGTATTGCCCTCCTTAATTTCTTTGTCCAAGTTTCTGTTCTTTCCAAGGTAAAATCCGAGTTGAACCTCATGCGTGCCATTATTAGCTGTTCGCAATTGACCAATCCCAAGTTCATATCCATAAGAAATGTATATGTTTTTGATAAGGTTCGCTCCAACCTGAAATGTAAGTGCATTGCTCGTTCTGTATTGAATGCCAAACCAAGCGCCTTTTTTATAGATCAATCGAGCTCCAAAATCTGCGGCAAGTGGACTGTTTTGTACAATCTTTCCAACCACTGTTGGTTCAATACTTAATTCTTCACCAAGTTTGATTTGGTATTTGGCAATCAGAAAATAATGGCGATTGAAATTACTCTGCGTCTCTACGTCTCCAAATTGTGTTTTGTTCTTGAGTAATTGAGTTGTTGAGATTCCAACGAATAAATTCTTACCATACAGGGTTATTCCAGCATTTACATCGAGTATGTTTTGCGCAGACGTGTTTCCCAAAAATTCAGAATATGATACATCGTCAGCTTGATGAAGAACCACACGATCCTCGCGAATTCCAAAATTACTCCAACCAAGGCCAAGCCCAGCTGACATGTTTAAACTCTTAGTAAAAGGAATGTGAATGGCATAATTTCCATGCACGGAAGCTTTCAGGAATGGTCCAATTGCATCATAAAGTGCTCTGCCTCCAACGACGT
>JBLHON010000007.1:0-31658 GCA_047621865.1 Crocinitomicaceae bacterium
ATAACATGATGAATCAAGGAGCACTGCCATACAGCCAGTTTAAATACGACCCAGCTAGTTGCTCGAAAGAGCCAAGTTCTTCGCTAAAACAAAAAGCAAGTAGCTATAAAATTCGTGGATTTCAGCGTTTGACAGAGGATGGACAATCTCTGACTGCTGAAATGTTGTCAATTCAGCAAAATTTAGCTGCAGGTTCACCAGTGATTATCGGTATGATGGTTGGTGGATCATTCATGAACGGAATGATCGGCAAAGAGTTCTGGTTTCCAACCAATGCTGACATGAAGAAGAAGGGCTTTGGAGGTCACGCACTCTGTGTAATTGGCTACGACAATTTCAAAGAAGGTGGCGCATTTCAAATCATGAATAGTTGGGGAGAAAAATGGGGGAAGAAGGGAATCTTCTGGATTCGATACAGTGATTTTAAGCATTTCAATGTCGAGTCATATGGACTTTACCCAATGGGAGATGCAAGTGCCGTGAAACAAAACTCTTTCAAGGGTAGTTTTGGGTTAGAATTGAACTCAGGAGCCAAATCGATCGCCTTAAAGAAAGTAAGTGGGATCTATTTTGAAACTGTTGGTAAATTGACGAGCAAGGACAAGTTTAAAGTTGAGTTCACAAATAACATTGAATGCTATACCTATATATTTGGTAAAGAAACGGACGGAACGAGTTATGTTCTTTTTCCGCATACCGCGAAGCATTCTCCCTACTGTGGAATTACAGGAACGCGACTTTTCCCAAGAGATTACTCCATGCAAGCAGACAATCTTGGAACGAAAGACAAGATTGCTGTGCTAATCACAAAGGAACCAATAGATTACAATGATGTAAATAAAAGGATAACTCAAGCTAAAGGAAATAGCTACGAGCAGAAGGTGGAGAATGCTTTGAAAGGAACCTATGAGACAAACATTCGTTTTAAAGGATCTCAAAGTATAAATTTTGAGACAAGCCCGGGTAAAGGCAAGGGTGTTGTCTTCGTAATTGGAGTTAACAAATAGGATGAGACAAGAAATTAGTATTACTTACGAACGGTTCGAACATTGGAATGAGCTGGCCGATTCAGATCAAAAATTAGTCGAAATGGCTTATGCAATATCTAAAACAGCATATGCTCCCTACAGCAAATTTCATGTAGGTGCATCACTTTTGCTCTCAAATGGCGAAATTATCACAGGCAGTAATCAAGAGAATATTGCTTACCCATCTGGATTGTGTGCAGAACGTGTTGCTCTATTTTATGCAGGCGCCAACTACCCAAATGAAAAAGTAGATACACTGTGTGTAGTTGCTAAAGGAGATTTACTGCCTCTGGATAAAATTTTATCTCCATGTGGAGCGTGTAGACAAGTTCTACTCGAAACAGAGACGCGACAGAATAAAGACTATCGAGTAATTTTAGTTAGCCAAAATGGTGTTTCAATAGTAATTAACGCCGCGAAGGATTTATTGCCGCTCGCATTTGGCATCACCGAATAAATTGATCAGATGAATAAGTTTCTACTAACGTCACTATTTGCCACAATTGCATGTACTGTATTTGTCTCCTGCGGAAATATCCAACCAATTATAGAGGTTCCAATTGATGACGAATTACCAGATATCACAAAGGGGAGAGTTGCACTTGATCTGATTAGCCCTGATCTCGCTGATACTGCTGAGAGCGTAATCTCCTATCAATTTTATACGTCTACAGATAAGTCATACAAAGACAGTGTAAATTGCATTGTCAAAAATTTTGTTCATGAGAATGCTGATATGGTGGGCTCAGAGTTGATTGATTGTACTCTATCTGGTGCGTATTTCGAAAAGCAATTGAATAATTTCGCTGCAGTTTACTCTAGTGAGGCGGCAGATGATATGAATCAATTTGGGATCTGGTCGTTGGAAATGGATACATATATTGAAGAGGAGCGCAAAGAATTTATTGAAGTCTTTATGCATGTTTGGGTCTATTCAGGTGGCGCGCACGGGAATAGTTATTCAACTGTTAGCCTCATTGATAAGAATACTGGAGTTAGCCTTTATTTAGAAGACTTCTTTTCAGATATTGACGCATTGGATGCGATTGCGGATCCAATTTTTAGACAGGATCAAGGGTTAATGTATGACGAAGATTTGAGCGATGCTGGATTTTGGTTCGATGAAGGCCGTTTTCATGTAAACAGCAACTTTTCGTTCAATGGACAAAGCATCACATTCTCTTTTAATCCTTATGAAATTGCTTCCTATGCTGCAGGCTCTATTGATGTAACTATTCCAATTGAGCAAATAAAACATTTGCTGAAGCGATCAATCGATTAGCTATTCATCCACTATACTGGGATTCAGTCGATTATTGAGCGAATTGAGTTTCCATTTATCTGATGAAAGAGGCTAGTTCGAAAAATCCAATTACCGCGCTGTTGAACTTCCAATGATAGAGGGTAATTTGAACGGTAAATCGAATTCAGAATTTGTTATATTTGCTCTTCATTATTTAACGAAGATTGCTAATGGCGGTGAAGGCGCAAAAACAACCTGCAAAATCAACGAGAAAATCAAAATCGGCAGGTAAGTCGAAATTTTCGAAGGAAACGTATATCAAATGGTATACAGATATGCTGTTGATTCGACGATTCGAAGAGAAAGCAGGTCAATTGTATATCCAACAAAAGTTTGGTGGATTTTGTCATTTATATATTGGGCAGGAAGCGATTGTTGCGGGAACTGCAAGCGCCTGCATCAAAGGTGATAAACATATGACTGCTTATCGCGATCATGGTCATCCAATTGCATTGGGTACAGATCCTCGTATTCTGATGGCTGAGTTATATGGTCGTTCGACAGGATGTTCAAAAGGCAAGGGTGGATCCATGCACTTTTTTGATAAGGAAGTAGGATTCATGGGCGGTCACGGAATTGTTGGTGCTCAAATTGCAATGGGAGCTGGTGTTGCCTTTGCTGAGAAATACAATGGTTCCAAAAATGTGGTTTGTGTTTCAATGGGCGATGGCGCAGTGCGTCAGGGTGCATTACATGAAACGTTCAATATGGCTATGAACTGGAAATTACCAGTGATCTTCATTATTGAAAACAACAACTACGCGATGGGAACATCTGTAGAACGTACTACAAATGTCACTGACCTTTCGAAGATTGGACTTTCGTATGAGATGCCAGCAAGAATAGTAAATGGAATGTCACCTGAATCTGTTCATGAAGCTATTGAAGAAGCTGCAGAGCGAGGAAGAGCAGGAAATGGACCAACCTTATTGGATATTAGAACTTATAGATATAAAGGACATTCAATGTCTGATCCACAGAAATACCGAACAAAGGATGAGGTGGCTGATTGGATGTCCCAAGATCCAATTGAACACTGTGAAAAGGTGATCAAGGATAATAAATGGTTGTCAACAAAGAAGTTGGAAGAAATTGATGTTTGGGTAAGAAATGAGGTAAAAGAATCAGTGGAATTTGCTGAAAACTCACCTTATCCAGAAGGGAAAGATCTTTACAATGATATCTACGCTGAAGGAGATTATCCATTCATTGTAGAAAACTAGAATTTAAGAAATTAAGCGGTAAAATGGCTGAAGTAATATACATGCCCAAGTTGAGCGATACAATGACTGAAGGCGTTGTCGCAGATTGGAATAAAAAAGTTGGTGATGCTGTCTCAGAAGGTGAATTGCTCGCTGAAATTGAGACAGATAAGGCTACAATGGAATTTGAATCGTTTTACGATGGATTTCTACTTCATATTGGAGTTGGCAAAGGGGAAGCTGCACCTGTTAATACCTTGCTTGCAATTATTGGTAAGAAAGGAGAAGATGTTAAAAAAATTATAGCAGAATCGTCTGTTGCACCTCCAATTGAAGCTCCTAAAGCTGAAGAGAAGAAGGAGGTTGTTGCAGCGCCAATTGTTGAAGCAGTCAAGGAAGTAGCAGTTGTTGCTGCACCAGTGTCAGTCTCACCCCCTCCTGTCAGTGCTGATGGAAATGGTCGTGTTTTCGCCTCGCCACTAGCTAAGCGAATGGCAAGCGATAAAGGTATTGACCTTTCGAATGTCATCGGAACGGGTGATGCTGGACGAATTGTAAAAAGAGATATTGAACATTATGTGCCTTACGTACCTGCACTAGGTGGCGGAAAGAAAGCGCATGTTGGTGTTGAAACGTATACAGAAGAGCCAATCTCGCAAATGCGAAAAACGATTGCGAAACGTTTGGCAGAAAGTAAATTTACGGCTCCTCATTTCTATTTAACGCTTGCCATTGATATGGATCGAGCAATTGATCTGCGGACCTCAATCAAAAACGTTGGCGGGCCTAAGATTTCGTTCAATGATATGGTGATAAAGGCAAGTGCATTAGCCTTGAGGGAACATCCAAATGTGAATAGCTCTTGGCTTGGAGATGTTATTCGAAGAAATCAGCACATTCATATTGGCGTAGCTGTTGCCGTTGATGAGGGTCTACTTGTACCAGTAGTTCGCTTTGCGGACGGAAAAGGTATGGATGAAATTGGTGCAGAAGTAAGAGTTCTTGCCGATAAAGCAAAAAACAAAAAACTTCAGCCGTCAGAGTGGGAAGGAAATACTTTTACGATTTCAAATCTTGGAATGTTTGGAATTGAGGAATTTACCGCGATTGTAAATCCACCTGATAGTTGTATATTAGCCATTGGAGGGATCAATCAAGTGCCCGTTGTGAAAGAAGGAAAGGTGGTTCCAGGAAATGTCATGAAAGTCACGCTGTCATGTGATCATCGTGTTGTTGATGGGGCTACAGGAGCTGCATTCTTGAACACATTTAAAAAGTACTTAGAGAATCCAGTTGCCATGCTACTATAAATAAAAACTGAAAACTAATAACTACAATTTATGCCACTGTCTAGAACGTTCTGCGTTTGGACGTTGAATCTGCTACTAATGCTCTCGTCAAGTTTGGCCTTCAGTCAAGCGACGATCAACGTCCGTGTAATTTCCGTTGAAGTAACCAGCAATCAAGATTGTGATGGTTTTTTTACAGGAGATTCCGATTTTGCATGGGAGTTTATCGCAACTGATAATACCCTCGGCAATTCAAATAACAATCCAACACTTTTTGGTGTCTTAGGTGATTTTAACTTCGCGTATGACAACGGAAACAATGGCCCTTATGTGATGAATGCTCCAGGAGGTGGATTTTCACCTAATAACGGACTATTCTTCTCGCATGATTATGTGTGTGCAGGAGATGTTCCTACGAATATCGTTATCAACTGGCGCGCTTACGAAAATGACGATCCCTTTTTTAATTATGACCTCTTTGGAGCGTCTGATGGAGAAACGGCGAATCAAGTGGAAAACATGGCTGTTCCAATTGCGGCAGGGACTAACTTGCAGACGTATACTGCTGTGAGTACAGATGGTGGTTGTCCACAAACGTATCGTATAACACTCGAAGTGGAAAGAGTTGCTCTTGTCGTTAATTACTTCGAAGATGATATTTGTAATGCAACTGTAGCTGCTCTCAATACAACCTATACCCTTGGCTGGTGTCCATCAGCAACATTAGAAGTAAACGAACCAAATACAGGAGACGTTACTGCAAATGGTTCTGTATGGGTGAAATTTGTTGCACCTGCAGGTGGTGAAGTTGATATTTCAACGGATCTTGCAGGAACTGAATTTGGAACGTACTTCGAAATATATCACGCTGCTGATGGTGGCGGTTGCGGAACAGGAATTCAACCTATCAGTGCAGTCCTTCTTAAAGATAAATTCGAATACCTCTCCCATCAGGAATTTTCAGATGGAATTGATTTACTTGGAATCGATCCAGAGGCAGAAGTAAGTCTCGATGCATGTAATCCAGTACCTCTTTTCTCTTACCAGAAAATCCATCCAGGAGAAACCTATTACGTTCAAATTACAACTGATGGTCCGGGTGAAAGAGGGTACTTTGAATTTCGCGTGAGCGATTTAGGCGGTGGAAGTCCTCCAAATCAAGAAGACATTCCTTGTACTTCTCCACCAGTTGGATTTGGTACAACAACGATTAGTTCTGCGGCTGGTTCTCCTGCAACAATTAACTTGAGTTTCGGTTGTGCATATGATGGCGGAAATGATTTTGGTGAAACAGGTGAGCAACATACTTCTTCAAATCCAAATGAATATCATGCATATGATTACGATCATCCTGCTGCTAACAATGGAACAATGAACGAATCAGTTTGGTTGAATTTCATCGCGCCAAACAGTGGACGAATCGTTTTTGAAACAGACTACAACAGTGTACTTTATTCTGAAGATGCTGCTTTCTTTGGCTATGACAAACGCTTTTCTCCAGGAACTCCTGCCGATTTTAGCTGTGCAAACCTTGAAAACATTGATGCAATTGATGGTGGAATCAACGGGATTTTTGGTGGAGCTGTGCAGAGTGCAATAATTCGTCAACAATGTATTGAGCCAGGGTATACCTATTATGGAATGGTTGATCCTTCAAACAGCCTTACGCCATTAAGCACACAAGATATTGATACTTGGGTCTACGATCCTAGTGTAGATGATCCAATAGATAATCCTCCAGGGAACGACATTCTTTGTTTAACAATGCTCGATCCACTCTTTGAGGTTATCGTGACTCCTGCTGGATTGATTCCTCCTTTCACTGCAGTAGCTGGTTCGAATGAAAGAGCATGTACTGAGTATTTGGCAGGTGAGCCTGGAGCGCATCCAGTTCCTCTTGATAGAGCTGATCAAACTGTATGGCACTATTTCACAGTTCCTGCTACTGGGGCAATTGAAATGAACATTCGTGCATATATAGGAATGGATACTTTACGCTATGCCATGTATGAATTATTGAATGGTACAGATTGTTATGGTGGATTAAATCCAGCGACATTTACAGATGATGGTACGCAAATCACGCCAATTATTCTTCCTGTCCTTCAAGGTTCAGCAGGATTTGATGGCACGCAGGAATCTGTTTGCTGTTTAACACCTGGAGCGATTTTCGCAATTCAACTTGATGGAGGTTCTCCTGGAGATGAAGGTCAATACATTATAGAGTATATTAAAGAGGTTGAAGCGTACTCAGGCGATACGTATGTAGCAACAGTTGCTGGAGATACGATTGATTTAAATTCAATTGATACTGCATTTGTTTGCTTTGGTGATATCCTTACTCCTGGAAACTTGATTAATGGAATTGGCTTACCAACTCTTGATATTCCATCTTGTTTGGAAGAAGGTTTCGTAATGCACAGCACACCAATAGTTCCAGATCCTGTATTTGGTTCTGGATTCACATACATAGATACTGTTCAAGGATCTACTGGTGTTTTCTTAAACAACACTGATGGATCAGGATCACCTCTTAATCCATTCTTTAATACTGTTTACTATATTTCTTCAATGGCTGACAATCCAGGTGCTTGGGGAGATTTTAATTGTACAACCTCAACTGTAGACAACATTATACAGGTGGTATACTTACAGCCAGTAATTCCGTTCTTTAATTACGACAATGTGTTGTGTGAAATTTCATTTTCAGCAGCTGGGGGAATGAGTGCATTTAATGGCTCCGATTTCTCGTACACGATTCAAGATGGTTTGATGAACGTTGTTCAGACAGGAACATTTGCTTCATTGGTCATTATTGTTTTCCCTGTAACAGCAGCCGAGATTTATACAATTACAATTGATGATGGCAATTGTCCATATACATTCACCATTGATGCTACGGCCTGTGGGAATCCATGTATTATTTCACCAATCATTGATTTCGTAACTGCTGAAATCTGCCAAGGTCAGTCTATCTTCTTAGAAGGAGCCAATCAGACAGCTGCTGGTGTCTATACAGATATTTTCGTTGCAGCCAATGGGTGTGATAGTACAGTTTATACAACATTGTCTATCCTGGATCCAGTTGCAGTTGCTACAGCCATTACAATTTGTACAGGATCTTCTTACACGATTGGTGGGAATACGTATACAGTTGCTGGTCAATATGTCGACATTTTTGTAGCGGCCAATGGATGTGATAGTGTCGTGACAACAAACCTCTTTGTGGAGTCTGAGATTCTTACGAGTGTCACGCAAACAATTTGTACAGGCACGAACTTTACATTTGGTGGTAATATTCTCGATGCTACTGGCGTCTATGTTGATTCATTAACGGCAGCCGCTGGATGTGATTCTGTAGTGACCTTGTACTTGACCGTTACTCCATTAATAACTGCATCAATTGCTCAGACAATCTGCGAGGGAACTTCAATTGATTTTGGTGTTCAGACCTTATCAGTCTCTGGGACGTATACTGAGATGTTTACAACTGTTTCAGGTGGATGTGATTCTCTGGTGACAATGTATCTGTTCGTTACGCAAACAATAGAGAATTCAATTTCATCCACTATCTGTGAAGGGCAGTCCTATACGTTAGGAGCTCAAACGCTCACGGCAAGTGGACAATACACGGAACTCTTCACGACTGCAGGTGGATGTGATTCGCTTGTAACGCTTTTCTTATCAGTGCCAGAATCACTTGATTCTACTATTGCACTCTCGATCTGTGAAGGGGAGACCTATACGCACGGAACTCAGTCATTGACTTCGTCTGGTGTTTATTCTGAACTCTTTACAACGTCTGGAGGCTGCGATTCTATCGTGACCTTAGAACTCGAAGTATTGGATTGTGAAGGACTTTTGGAAATCAGTAATATCTGTACACCAAATGATGATGGAAGTAACGACACTTGGAAAGTAAGTGATCTGAATCAAATTGTTGGCTGTAATGTCATCATCTACAATAGGTGGGGTCAGCCCGTTTATGAAACGGACGACTATCAGAACGAATGGAATGGAACGAAAGAAGGTGAAGTATTGCCTGATGGAGTTTACTATTACACGATTGGCTGTGCTGAGAACAGACAATATGAAGGAGCTATTAACCTGTTGAGATTTAAAAAATAGACGACCATGAAAACTATTTTAAAACATCTATTAGTAGTCATTGCAGTTGGATTCGTTTCGAGTTCAATCGCTCAACAGACGCGACAAACAAATTTGTACATCCATAATAACTTTGCATTGAATCCTGCTTATGCAGGTGCCAGTGGGTGCGCAGAATTGAACTTTTCACATGTGAATCAGTGGGTAAAGATTACTGGAGCGCCAACAACGAGTTTTTTCAATGCAAATACAAACTTAGGCAAGCACTGGGGTATTGGAGGAAGTTTATTAATTGATCGCCTTGGAATGCTTCAACAGCTTTCTGCGTCTGGGGCAGTGTCCTATGGATTTACAATTGCTAGAGATCATCACATTAGATTGGGGATCTCGGGTGGATATTTCCAAATGCGAATTGATCCTACAGAGGCCATTGCCTTTGATAATGGAGATCAAATAGTAGATGGCGGAGTTCAAAGTTCTAATTCAGTGAATACAGAAGCGGGAATTGTGTACCAATTTAAAGGATTGGATTTATCCTTTTCTACCAAGCAATTGATTGAGACGCGCTCTAATTTTGATTATGCAAACCTCGAAGGGTATGGATTGAAACGTCATTTCGTTGGTTATGCTGGATATGATATCGTGCTCAACAAGAATTTTACGCTCAAGCCAAATCTCTTGTATCGAGGAATCAATACAGGCCAGCAATTCGATTTTAATGTTGATGTGAATTACAATGATTTCATTCACTTTGGACTTGGCTGGCGAACGCAAGTTGGATTGGTCGGTCGAATTGGAGTGAAAGTGCGTAAACTGTTCTTCCTAGGTTATTCTTACGAGGCACCAATGCAGAATATTGCATCTTATGGAGCTGGATCACACGAGGTTGTTCTTGGATTAAAAATCTGTAGAAAAGATAAGCCAATAATAGACGATATATTGGCAATTGAGCCAGTAATTGATACCATTATGGTCCATGATACAATTATTGAATCTTTAGTTGTTGAGCGAATCGATACCGTTTTTAGAGATGTTGCTGTTGATGATGCAAAGTTGCGTCGAGCAATGATGGAAGCTGAGGATAACTTAGAGTTCATCGTTGATAAATCAATTATCGAAAAGAAATCTTATGCCTCATTAGAAGGACTGACGAATCTTTTACTTGTTTATGAAGATGTTCGAATTCGACTTGAAGGGCACACTGATAGTGATGGTACAGAAGATTATAACATGCGATTATCCAAAAACAGGGTGGAGGCAATGAAACGCTTTCTGATCGCAAATGGCGTAGACGAATCTAGGATTGATACATCTCATTTTGGAGAGTCTAAACCTATTGCATCTAATAATACAGAAGCAGGAAAAGCACAAAATCGACGTGTTGAAATGAAAATTTTAAAGTAGTCGACAGACGATAGTTACCAATTCTTTCTGAGAAGGTCATTCACTAACAAGTGCATGACCTTTTCTTTTCCCAAGTGATTCGTTTGAATCATGAAAGCATGAAGTGTAGATAGTAGTGTATTCCCTTCCTGCGGGATAAATGCCCAGCCTTTCACTGATGTTGGAGTAACCAGCATATTGTTTGCGATAACAATAGCGTGCGAATAGATTCTTCCGTGAAAGCCAATTCTTCTTCCACGTTCGAAAATTACATTTGAATCAAATTTAACGGTCGTCGAAATCAATGAGCTCGAGGCAATTCGATGCATGAGTTCATCTTTGCTTCTTTCATTCTTGAATTGAATATTGAAGCGAACACTGTGCATAAGCTGACTAGGTGTAGTCACGTCAGAAGAAGTCACTTCAACTGTTTTATCTACAGTGGCATATAAATCCTTAACGTCAATTGAATGATGCGTGCCAATCTGATCGTCTAAGTGACGGGCGACTACATTTGCGGCAACCAATCGTTCGTGATTCCCAATGTCTTCTGAGCGCCTCACAATTACAAAATCAGAGCTCTTATGGTTCGAGAGATTATCTCCTGTAAAAGTTGCGAGTAAAGAAGATAATGAGTGTGTATTGCACGAAACAATGTGTGCGAATTTCTCACCTTCTAAGACCTGATTATTTGCACCTGACATAAAGGATAATCCAAACTCTTTTTCGCTTCCTTGAGCACTCGCAGCAAGCAAATTTGGCAGATCGTTATACCACTCTTTGTTACGAACGCCTCCTCCATTATTTGTACAGTCAAAAATATACTGAACTTCATCAATAATTGAATCAACAGCCGTTATTCCATCATCAGATTTTTGAGAGCAAATTGTAATTCCCAGTTCCCGTAAATAATTGAGATCATCATCTTGCCATGGTCGTGGGGTATTTTTTAAAGCGTAGATCTCTGAGATGTTCAACGCATCTTTGTATTCGACCAATAAACACGCTAATGTTGTGCCGATATTTCCAATTCCGTTGACAAGAACTTTCATGTGGATGATTTATGGATCATTTGCTTCATGCATCGTTTACCAACGAAAGGAATCAGTATTGAGTGCCAGATAATTCGCAAATCAAGTCGAACTGAAACTTGATCAATGTAAGTAATATCATTGTTCCAGGAGACTGTTGCATCACACACATTAATTAATTGTGCGAGCCCTGTGATTCCAGGTTTAACTGTCCAGCGTCGTTTGTGCGCGTCATCATTCCAGTGCAGTCGAAGAATGTCTGCCTCTGTGAGCGGCCGTGGACCAACAAATTTCATCTCGCCTTTGATAATATTGATAAGCTGTGGAATCTCATCGATCCCAGTTTTTCGTAGAACCTTGCCAAGAAGTGTTATCCTTCCAGCTTTCATCGTTCGAACTTTATAGATCGAAAATGGTTGTTTGTTATAGCCAATGCGCTGTTGTATGAAAATGGGATTTTCTCGCTCGATAATCCAGATCAATCCTAGGGTGAGTAAGAGAAGAGGAGAAATTAATACGACCAACAAAAAGGCGAAAACGCGTTGCATGCTACGAAGATAGTATTTTTTGGAATGAAAGTAAATAGCTTGCGCCCAGAGAAGGAAGTTCCAAAATGTAAACTTGATTTTGCTGAAAATTGGAAGAGGATTAAGATGTGCTCCTCGAGACGTAAGCTAATGACGCATTGTGGTAAAATAATAACATCATTTTTTTTCATTCAAAAAAGACTGAACAACTTAAAGTAACTTTCGATGTGGTATCGAATAACCCACTTCATATTGCATCAGTCATAGCGATTATTAATCGCACTTTATTAAGTGGTCATTGGGTGGCGGTCATGTAGAACAGCGCTTAACAAAGCTATAAAATGATTGGATTAAAAAAAATAGTTTCCGCATCGTGTACTATTATACGTTTCGAAGAAAATTTATAAATCACTGATAATCATGTTTATACAGTTAAATATGGATATTGATCTCTGGAATAATAAATGAAATTTAGGTAGTATCCGCACAAGTGTATGCGGGATTCCGCACCACTAAATTGACGCTAAAATTCAATAAGAAATTGTATCTTGCAATCTACTATCTGAAGAGCTGTATCCGCTATTGCAATTGACTCTGCTCAGGTTGAATGTAATTTATTTAGTCGTAGTTAAATGAAATAATGCGTAGAATCATGAATAAGACGAATACTTATAGAGGTGATTGGCTTGGAATTGTGATTGCTGTGATCATGTTTGCCTCAGTGAGTTTTTTAGGCGCTCAGGTTGAATGTGATAATTTACCGAGTGATTATACTGGAGAGTGCGAAAGCTTTGATCGACATAGTGGTTATAGAACATCTCTTTCGTTTAAAAAAGGTTCGCTGAATGGTTGGTCAGAACAATTTTATCGTGAAGGACAAGTGCGCTATCATGTAAAATATAAAAGTGGTTTAATGCACGGAAAATTTTCAGCGTATTACGAATCTGGAAAATTGATGACTGAAGGGCATTTTAAATCGGGGAGTGGTGAATTTACTTCCTACCATGAAAGTGGCGAGAAGAAATTAAAAGGAGCTTTTAATGCCAGTGAGCCGGACCGCGAATGGCTAAGTTACAATGAAAATGGAACGTTCAAAGATTCATTAAAACAAGGAAGAAATGCAAATGCTAGTATGTTGAGTTATTTGCTGGGTGAATCTAGTTTGGAAAATGAGCGCCTTGATTTCTTTAGCGACCTATTTGGGGATGGCTTTGATGGAGGTAGTTTCTTTGGTGGCGACACAGATTCAATTTTTCTACAGATGCAGGTTCAGATGGAAGATGCCATGCGAAGAATGCGTGAGCAATTTGAAAATATGGATCGACAGAACTACGATACTACAATGACCTGGGAGTTTTCAGATACTACTGGTACTTCTGATCATTTCGAATATTTCTTTGATTCAAACGGAAGATCACGAGAGGCTTCCAGTCGAGATGGGGTTGTGGATTTTCCTGATGCTGAACCCAGCTTTCCTGGTGGTGACAGCGCGCGTGATGAATTTATAAAAAATACAATCAGCTATCCTTCTTCTGCCAAGATTAATGGTGAGCAAGGGCAAGTATTTGTAGAAGTTGTGGTGACAGAAGAGGGTGAAATTGAATCTAAAAAAATTGCACTCGGGGTTTCTAATCTCTTGAACGAAGAGGCGCTTAGAGTTGTTGGGGAGATGCCGAAGTGGAATCCAGCAATGCATAATGGTAAATCAGTAAAATCGAGGTGTATTATTCCTGTCAGCTTCTCGTTCAACTAATCTCAAGACCCGTTGGATTATAAATTCTTGGATTTTTTGTCATTTCGCCATATTTTATGCTGTTTATATGTTGTAATTCCGAAATTATCAAAATAAATTGTCTACTATTCGAATGATATAAGCTTGACTCAAGTTGCTGTAAAACAGTACATTAACAGTAGGTCTATGTTTGATTGTTTTGTGTGAATGATGGTATTGCGGAATTCCGCAATATGCTTATCTAGTTTTCTTTCTTGCAATTATCCTTCCATGTAACTATATTTGACCACCCCACAGTGTCTAACCACAATTGACTCAGAAACAGAAAAGGAAACGATATCGTTTCCTTTTCTTGTTTATTACGGAATTCCGCATAGACGAAACATACTTTTAATTTACTTTCCAATCCGCAATAATTTGTAATTTGGCAGTCCATGAATAACCAAGATATTGACTCCCGAAATAAAACCGCGTGGGAATTGCGAATGCACGATTTGCGAGAGGCATATGATGTGGCTGCGAATTTACTTCAAGTCTCAGAATTGCAGAATTATTCTGAAGGAATCGCTGACAGTTGTAAAACACTTGGCTATTGCTATTGGAGGTTCTCAGATTATTCACTGTCCTTAAGTCACTCACTTCGTGCTCTCAAAACCTATGAACGTCTCGGCAACAAGGGTGGTGAAGCAGATACACTTAATAATGTTGGCGCCGTATACATGTTTCAAGAGGATCATGTGAAACGATTGGAAGTGAATTTGAAATGCAAACAGATCAGAACGGAAATTAGAGATCTGGAAGGTGTTGCTTCTTCTGAAGGTAATATTGGCGAAACGTATTTGGCTATGGACGACTATGAGAATGCTGAAGCGTGTTTTCAAAATGTTCTAAGCAACTCAAATGCTTCTCCTCAAGGAAGAGCATGGGCACTTCATAATCTAGGTCAGGTTCGCAAGATCACACAGAAGCTACCAGAAGCGTTGAAATTCATGCAGCAGGCTTTGGATTTGTCATTGTCAGTTGGCTATCATATACTCATTATTGACACCTATTTAGAAATCACGAATCTTTTCATCATCATGGAGCGCTTGCTAGATGGCGTTGAGTATGCAGAAAGAGCCCTAAACGTTTCGCGGAAAGTTGGCGCAAAGGATGGTGAAAAAAAAGCGCTCTATTACTTGTCAAAAATTTATGAGAAGATGGGCAAGTTTGAAGCTTCTCTGCGCTACCATAAAGATTACCACACGATCGATATAGAGATCAGTAGAGATACTGAAATTGAACGTTTGAAAGCCGCACAATTAAGAACTGCTTTCGATAAAATTGAAGAACAAAAGAATGAATTAATAGACAGCATAAAATATGCCGAGCGAATTCAACGGGCAGTTTTGACACGAGATCAACATCACACATTGATCTCGGAATTCTTCACGTTTTTTCAACCAAAGGATATTGTAAGTGGAGATTTTTATTGGTATTACGAACGTGAAAATTGGTTTTATATCTGCGTAGCTGATTGTACAGGGCATGGAGTTCCAGGTGCTTTTTTGACGATGTTGGGCACCACTTTTCTCAGTGAAATAATGGCAATTAATCAGGATATATCGCCTGCGTCAATTCTTGAAGATTTGAGACTTCGCTTCACAATGGCACTCTCGCAATCTTCACTAGAAGCGAGTAAAGATGGAATGGACATAAGCTTAATTCGTGTGGATACTATTTCCAGAAAAGCAGAATGGGCAGGGGCGTACAGTCCACTATGGATCATGCGAGATCGTCAGACTATAGCTTCTTCAAAAGGATCAGTAGATCAGTTTAAAATTGATGATGATAACGAATGGGCGCTTCTAGAGATCAAAGGAGATAAGCAACCAATCTCCTTCACTGAGGAACCGCGGCCTTTTACAAATCATGAAATTCAGTTGGAAAAGAAAGATCGAATTTATCTCTTTTCCGATGGTTTTAGGGACCAATTTGGCGGAAGAGACGGTAAGAAATACATGACGAAAAATTTCCGAAAGTTCTTGCTAAGAGTTCAGAGAACTAAGTTAATAGAGCAACAAGAATTATTTGAATCTGAATTTAGGACTTGGAAAGGATCAAATGAGCAAGTAGATGACGTCTGCGTTCTTGGATTGGAAATCTAAGTTGGACTAAAAACCTCTGTGAGCATGCATCGAACACTGCCGCCACCAATTCGTTCTATAGTTGGAATGGAGGCTATCAATAAATGATCATTCAAGCTACCTAATTGCTTTTTCTGTTCTCCTGTAAGTGATTTTTCGGCACTTTCTGAAAGTACCAAAATGGTTTCGCCCTTTTTATTTTCGACTTGCAACATGTTCCCTGCAAAATGGTGATACACCTGATCATTTGTTAAATCAATGCGTGTTTTTCCACTCTCCTGAATCAAATCCAAGACCTCATCTCGATCTAAGGGATCCAATGTGTCTGGACCAATAATCACATAGCTATCACCAACACACATCATCACATTTGTATGATAAATGAGTTCTCCTGCCTTGCCAAATGACTGAAATGGGATGGTCGTGTATCCAATAGTTTTTTCGACTTTTTTTAAGACCTGCCATGAAGTCCTTGGTGAGATTGCTGCATAAATTAGTTTGTTCTGATGATCAAATATCATGCTGCCAGTTCCTTCCAAGTAGGCTGGAGGATTCATATTTTCACTCGCTGAAAGATTATGTGGGGCATATCCATATTCCTCGATAAGATAATCGACAATGTCCTCGCGCCGTTCACCTCGTCTACTTGAAACAGCCATTGGATAGGTGATTAGTTCCCCCGTTTGATGTAGACTAATCCAATTATTCGGAAAAATTGAATCGGGCGTTTTTGAAAATGGATGATCTTCAAAGACAAGCACATGTACATCCAACTCTTGCAGCTGATCAACAAAGCGATCAAACTCCATACGTGCTTCTTGCTGAATAACTTCGTGCTCGCTCTCCTCTGGGCGATTCTGAAATGAATTCGTTAGAAACGCTTCTTCGTTAAACCCAAATCGCGTAGGAGCGATCATCAACACTGTATTTGTTGTTTGTTTCATTTCCATCAATTTCTATATCACGCAATGTCATTCATTGATCGACAATGTAGTGATTTAGGCATAAACTTTGCAAGTTGGAATTCAATTGAAACTTCCGAAAATTCAATCACATGAAAGCGGAAAGTATTATCTTAGTCAAAACTTAAAAAAATGAAAATCTTGTTCCCATTATTATTGATCTTATTTAGTGCACCAACTGCTCATTCGCAGAAAATTAATCGTGAAGAAGCTGAAGCATTTTGGGTATCCACCATCTATCCAATTATGGATATGGACATTCCAACAGCATTGAACAATGTTAATTATCCCATCAGCACTTATCTTGGGAATAGAACTAAAGAGGATTTCACCGGTGATTATAACGATATTTTTACGCCTGAAATTCTCAAAGCATTGGGGAAATCATCAATTGATGATATTCAAATTGTGGATTATCAATCTGGTGAGTTGACCTATATGCTTGTTCTGATGACTGTCTATAAAGTTGAAGATGATACTGATATGGAAGGTTCAGAAATGGAGTCTGCAACGATCCTCTCCTTCAAGAAATTCGATGGAGTTTGGAAGCTATACAATGTCGATATAGCTGGATAGTCCTTGGATGAAATTAACTGGTAGGATTTTTAAGTATTGTGGAATAACACTGGGTATCATACTCGAACTTTTTGTTGGTTTTATTTGTTTCTACGTTTTTCTTGCTCTCTGGGGCATGATTGTTCACTTTGGAACGAACTCCAAAACGGGAGATGTACAGGTTTTTGTACGTTCGAATGGTGTTCACACGGATATCTGCATGCCAGTGCAAACGGCAAATTTTAATTGGTTAAAAATCCTTCCTATGACTGATTTTTCAGATACAACCAATAGAGAATATGTTGCAATTGGCTGGGGAGATAAAGGCTTTTTTATGGATACGCCAACGTGGTCGGAACTAAAAGTGTCAACAGCTTGTAGTGCAATGTTAATGCCCAGTCCTACTGCAATGCACGTAGAATATCTTGATATCAGTGAAACATCCGAAACGCTCAAATCGACCTTTATTTCGCGTAAACAATACAGGCAGTTATGCGAATTTATATATGGCAGTTTTGCCAAGAAGGGCGGTAAATCTCAATTGATTTCAGGGTATGGTTATTGGGAAACGGATAATTTTTATGAAGCCCATGGAAATTATCACATGTTCAATACCTGCAATGTTTGGACGAATGACGCGCTAAAGGCAGGAAGCATTCGAACATCCCTCTTTAGTGTTTTTCCGCAAGGTAATATGATGCACTTGTAACGTTTTGGCAATTGAGCGAAGAACCTCAAATAGAAGATGACATATATGGATTCCCAATTCGTAAAATTATTCACGTTGACATGGATGCATTTTACGCGTCTGTAGAACAGCTTGATAATCCAGAATTACGCGGAAAACCTATTGCTGTTGGTGGATCTCGTGAAAGGGGAGTGGTGGCCGCAGCAAGCTATGAAGCTCGAAAGTATGGTGTGAAATCTGCTATGCCAAGTGTAACTGCTGCTCGACGATGCCCAGAGTTGATTTTCGTGTCGCCGCGCTTCGATCGTTACAAAGAAATATCAACGAAAATCCGAGCAATATTTCTTGAATATACTGAACTTGTCGAGCCACTTTCATTAGACGAAGCCTTCTTGGATGTCACCGATAACGAAGATTATCCATCAGCAAGTCTGTTGGCCCAAGAAATTAGAGCGCGAATCATGTCAGAGGTTGGCTTGGCTGCATCTGCTGGAATTTCCGTGAATAAGTTCACTGCAAAAATTGCTTCAGATATTAATAAACCCAACGGGCAAAAAACCATTCCTCCAGATGAAGTTATTTCATTTCTAGCTCAACTCAGAATAGAGAAGTTCTTTGGAGTAGGGAAGGTGACAGCAGAGAAAATGAAAATGCACGGAATTTTTAGTGGACGCGATTTAAAACAGCACTCATTAGAGTATTTGTCGCAACATTTCGGGAAGTCAGGACAGCATTTTTACAACATCGTTCGCGGGATTCAGCACAGTCGAGTGAGAACTGATCATATTCGAAAATCAATTGCAGCAGAACGAACATTCAGTGATGATGTACGATCTGAAGTATTCCTATTAGAACGATTGGACAAGATTGCAGATGAGCTAGAACGTAGATTGACAAAGAGTAAAGTTAAAGGGAAGACCATCACGATAAAAATTAAATACAGCGACTTCACACAACAGACTAGAAGTAAAACCATCCCAGATTTTATTTCCTTGAAAGAAGAATTTTTTCCGATAGTGAAATCTTTGTTGCAACAGGAAGAACTGCAGAAATCAGTTCGACTTCTAGGAATTTCAATTACAAACCTCGATACAAACGTAGCTGTAAAAACAGTTTCTGTGCAACTTAAATTGGAGTTTTAACGAATAATGATTCGAGTAGTTCGTGTTCCATTGGAGGAATCCACACGAATGAGATAAGATCCAGGCTGAACATTTAATTTTAGCTCAAGAATCTCGCTTTGAACATCAAATTGGTTAAGCAGTTTTCCAATAGCATCGTACAGTGAAACTTTTGTGTCCACAGAAACATAAGATGGATCGAAGGTTAGTTGGATCTCGCCAGAAGATGGGTTTGGTGCAATCGAGAATCCAGAAGTGATTGACTCAGAATCCAACGACGCAATTGCTCCTACAAATACTGAACTAGAGTCTGAACAATTATTACCATCTATAACCCAAACTGTATACCAGCCTGATGCGAGATTTGAAGCTGTGTCATTGGACTGTGCAAGTGGGTCGTTCCAGAAATAAGAAAACGGAAGAGTACCTCCTGTTGTAGTGACAATTGCCATTCCATCTTCATTAAAGCCAACCTGTGGAGTGGATGAAGTGGTTAATACGAATTCCGCTGGTTCAATGATTTCTGCTGAATCAATGAAGATGCAACCAAAATCGTCCGTGATCATAATACTGTACCAACCTGCTCCCAATCCTGAGATATCTTCAGTAATTGCTGAGTTACTCCAATTGAATGTACAAATTACTGGCCCTGTCAATTGACAGTCAATCACACCATTCATCTCTCCATAACAGCTAATGTCCTGGGTAATTAATTCTGCTTGAGGATCATGAACAAGCACTGTGACTGGATCAGAAATCCCGATCATCCCCGTCGCCGTTACAACATTCAAGAAGTAAGATCCACTGGCGGTTATGGTAGTCGTTGAACCTGTCTCTGCATTCGACCAGAAGTAATTGCTCCAATTCCCTCCATCAAGCACTACAGAATCTCCAACACAAAATTCAAGCGGCCCTTGGATCACTACAATTACGTCGAGATTAACAGAAGTATTCTCAATAATTGAAAGGCCGGCATTTGCCGCAACATTAGTATAGACATCGTGAATTCCACTTGGCCAATCAATCACAATTGAATCAACGACCTGGTTTGATCCAAGACCAAAGAACTCGCTGGAAGAATTTTGAGCAAGGTAGCCTTCACCACAAAGGGTATAGCGATGTTGAACTGTGCCTCCCGAATAGATGTGAATCCATGAGCCAATTGCGTCACGATTGCTGATAGTTCCTTCAAGGTGAACTTTGAGCCAATTGTTTGTACCACCGTCATTTTTCCATACAAAATTGTTGTCTGGCCATTGATTGGTTACAATTATATCTGGATAGCCATCATTATTAACGTCTCCAATAGCATTTGAAAAACTGACAGCCGTATCACCAGAAAATCCAATTCCTGATGGAATTGTATAATTTCCAGTACCATCATTGTGATAGTATGCAGATGGGAGGGTGTCAATTAATACAGTAGAGATCATGCCGCTCACGTATAAGTCTAGGCTCATATCATTATCGCCATCGAGAAAAACTGCCCCCCAACTAATACTCTCGAATTCGGTCCCATTGGAAAATGCAACATCAGTGAAAGTGCCATTGCCATTATTCTCTAAAAAGGCATTCCCCTCAAATGTATTGGTTACGTATATATCTAACCAGCCGTCATTATTATAGTCACCTATGGTTGTGGACATAGCATTAATGGAAATGCCTGCTCCAGAAATCGCACTCACATCCGTGAAGGTTCCATCTCCATTGTTGCGATAGAGTACATTATTGTAGAGCGGCCGATCATTCGCTATATATATGTCTTGCCAACCATCATTATTATAGTCGAAAATGGCTGAACAAAATGAGATGTCAAAGATATCCTCAAGTATAGAGGTGGCAGAAGACTGGGTGAATGTATTGTTTCCATTGTTATAGTACAATTCATTTTTTATAGTGCCACTAACATCTCTGAAAGTGATAAAGACATCAAGAAAGCTATCATTATTTAAATCTCCCCAAGAAGCTCCCCAGGTTTCTTGACCAGCGATCTCTATTCCAGCTGTAGCAGTGAGATCAGTGAAAACTAATGGACTTGTTTGTTCGTAAAGTCTCGTTAGTCCAATTAGTGACGTAACAAAAAGGTCCTTGTCACCATCATTGTCAATATCAACCCAATTGATTTGCTTTGTTTCACTAGTATCATCAACAAGATTTAAATCGATGTGAATATACTGCCCCTGATCATTGAGAAAGAATTGAAGTGAATCCCCGCTTCCTGACGCAAAAGACAAGTCATCCCAGCCATCTTGATTAAAATCTACAAAAGAAACTCCACCGCCAAATGTTCCATTACCAAAATTTATATCAATTCCAGATGAACTAGCAGCTTCAGTAAATGTTGGTTGTGAAAAACTGATCGATACTGAACAGAGCAGGGTGGCCGCAGCAACAAGGTGTTTGGTCATTTGGAATGTTTTTGACAAAAATAGCGTATTTATATGCCGATAAAAAATTTCACATATCCATCGATATTTATACCCTGTTTGACGTGTTTAAAGTTAATTTACAAGGTTTAATTTTAGCATTCATAAAAGTGGGGTTGGATAACACTATAATAATGTGGAACTTTGTAAAAATTAAATAATAAGATATGAGAAAGATTTACTTAGCTCTGTTGGCATTACTTGTTACTCCCATTGTTGGAGCACAAGTCCTGTTTACTGAGAATTTCGATGCAGGCATAGGAGCTTGGACAGTCACAGATTTTTTATCAGATGGAAACACCTGGTTTGGAACAACTGCTGGTTATGGCGGGGGTGGAACCAACTTTCTTGATGGGACTGAATTCGCAATGGTTGATTCAGACGCAGATGGAAATGGTACTGAAATGATCGAAGATTTGACATCTGGGGCATTTGACGCCACACTTTTTGGACCAACTGTAATCTTGACATTTGATCATTACTTCAGATTTTTAAATACTTCGGATACTGGTCTCGTAGAGGTATATGATGGTGCTGCTTGGCAGACTGTTGCAACCTTTGTAGGTGCGAGTCTTGGTGCATGGAATGCTCCTGACCAGCAAATTATAGATGTTTCTGCTTTTGCAAATGCGAATATGCAGATTCGTTTTCACTATAATGATGGTAATGTTTGGGCTTGGTACTGGGCTGTTGACAATGTAGTTGTCAGCGCACTAGTTGCTGATGATCTTGGAGTTGCTGCTGTATTGAATACAAGTGGATTTGGTCTTACTGCGGCAGAAAATATTGACATAAATGTTGAAAATTTTGGTGGATCACCAGCTATAAATATCCCTGTTTACTATAGTATTAATGGTGGTGCTGCTGTTGGACCGGAATTAGTCGCAGGACCAATTGCGCCAGGAGGTAATGCTAATTATACATTCGCGGCTACGGCCGATTTTTCAATCCCTGGACCTTATTCAATCGTTGCATGGACAGAGTATGTTGGTGACGGTGATGCCTTGAATGATACATCTTCAGTAGATATTATTAATGCTGTGAATTCTGTTGTCTCACTTCCTTTATGTTTGGATTTTGATGCTGCAGCTGATGTTACAATTTCCAATGGCTTAGCGAACAACTTAATTGTTGGTGGATTGGCAGAAGTGATTTTTGATGCTGGTCCTGGTGGCGGTCGTTTAAGAACGAATGCTGGTGTAGGTTATGCACAGTCAGGAACTAGAGCATTGACATTAGACATGGATCCAAGTGCTGCTGTGACTACTAATTACGTACGTATTCATTTAAATATGTCTAACTACGATGCAACTACTGATGTTATCCTAATGGATTATTCAATTATGGAGCATGGTGATGAACTTCATCCTGAAGACAGTGTTTGGCTTAGAGGATCTGATGTGGACCCATGGATTGGTGTTGCAGATTGGAATGCATTGACAGGTGGTACAAATGGCGTTTACTTTACTGATAGTGATATTGACGTTAGTGCCTTGTTAAATGCAAATGCACAAAACTTCTCTGCAACATTTGAAATTCGTTTTGGACAAAGTGATAACTTCCCATCAACGAGCACAACTGCATCAGATGGAATGACGATTGACGATGTATGTTTACGTCAGTTGACGAATGTAAATGCTTCTCCATTAGCTGTGATTTCACCTTCTAATAATGCATGTGGAAATGAATTGATGGTAGTGTGTGCAACATTTGAAAATCTAGGTGTGGATACTTTATTTACAATGCCAGTAACATTAAACTGGACGGATGGAGTTAGTTCTGGATCTGAAATTGTAACATATACTGATACATTACTTTGGAACGAAATAGATACTGTATGCTTTACGCCAATCAACTCAACTGCTGGTGGAACATTTACGTTTGAGGTCGTTACTGGATTAGTTGGTGATGAGGATATGTTCGATGATACATTGTCTATTGACATCGATATCGTAAATATTACCCTTGACATTGATACTGCATATTGTATTGCTTCGGGTGATTCTTTAGCTCTTGCATCAAATGTAGTAGTACCAGGAGCAGTATACAATTGGTATGATTCATTAGTTGGTGGTTCACTTATTTATACTGGAGACACACTCTTCACTGGACCACTTATGGGAGATACTTCTTATTTCGTTCAATCTGGATCGTCTTACACGTTTAACATTGGTGCACCTGATATTTTAATTGGTGCTAGTGGGACATACTCAAATTATCCTGATGGATTACTCTTCGACGTAGCTGAAGCAATAGTAATTGATTCATTGACAATCTATCCAGAAGGTGCTGGTGATGTTGTTATTCGTCTACTGGATAATCTTGGGACACCAATTAGTAGTGTGACAGTAACGATAGCAGCGCCAGCTGTAGCATTTGATCCAGTGAGAATTGGTGTTAATCTACCAGTAGGAATTGGAACAGGATGGCAATTGGATGCTGTTGGAACAACAGTAACTCAAATGATGAGAAATTCTGGTGGAGGAATCTATCCTTATTCTGAAGCAGGTGTAATGGATATCACAGGAGCTATTAACGGACTCGCTGGTTATTATTACTTCTGGTATGATTGGCAAGTAAGTGTTGGTGGATGTCCATCAAATCGTTACGAAGTTGAGGTTGGAGTTAATCCAACTGTTACTCCAGCTGATCCAGGAGCTGATCTTTGTGTGGATGATTCTCCAGTAACATTGTTACCAGGAACTCCTCCAGCAGGTACGTTCTCAGGAACAGGTGTTACAGGATCTACATTTGATCCAGCAGTTGCAGGATTAGGAACACATACAATTACGTATACATTCACAAGTCCAGCAGGATGTACAGGATTTGCTGATACTACGATTAGTGTAAATGCACTTCCAGTTGTTACAGCAGCTGATCCAGGTGCAGATGATTCATTGTGTGTATTTGAAGGAGCAATCACTCTTGGAGAAGGAACACCAGCAGGTGGAACATTCTCAGGAACTGGTGTAACTGGAACGCAATTTGATCCAGCAACAGCAGGAGCAGGAACACATACGATTACCTACACATATACTTCTCCTGAAGGTTGTGTTGGATCTGCTGATACTACAATTGTAGTTGACCTGTGTGCTGCAATTGATGAGTTAAGTCTTGCAGTTAAATTGTTCCCAAATCCAGCAACAGATATCTTGAATATCGAGCTAGAAGGTAACTTCACATTCGTTATCGTTGATACGAAAGGTGCAGTGATCACAAGCGGAAGCGGAATCAATAACGCTGTTGTGAATACGAATAAATTCCAAGCGGGTGTTTACTTTGTGAACATCTCTACGGGGCAGGGTGCTGCTACGAGCAAGTTGATTGTTCAATAGTACTTACTGAATAGAATGTAAAAGGGGCTTAGGCCCCTTTTTTTTATGCTCAATTTTTATAGAATAATCAGGCTGGGGATGAAGTCAAATCAATCACTTTTAAATAAAGTAGAGTAACTTGTGAAGGCACTTGCTCTCTATTTTTTTAAATGCACAAATGAATATGTTCTCGCGAATAATTTAATCCACTCTTTTCCTGTAGTGTTGCCAATATGACCACTATTCATATCAGTTAATAGAATGATATCTGTGTCAGACAAATTGTTTTCTCTAAGTTTCGCTGCGTATTTCGCAATCTGCCATACGGGAGTTTGGTAGTCTTGATAACTGGCAATAAAAAGGACATTTGGGTATTTTTGCCTTTTAATATTCTGATAGGGAGAGTAATTCATCAAGTAATCAAAGACTTCCTTGTTTTGAGGATTCCCCCATTCTTTATACTCGTCAATTGTGAGCGGAAGAGTTTCGTTCATCATGGTATTGATAACGTCCAGATAAGCATGATCTAAAATAATGGTATGGAAGATTTCAGGTTTTTCATTAACGGCCTGGGCGACCACTATGCCCCCTGCACTGTTTCCATATCCAATGAGAGAAGTAGGTGGTGTAAATCCTTTTTTTATCAGATATTCAGCGCAAGCTAAGTAGTCTGAAATCGAATTTTTCTTTTTTAACTCTCTGCCTTCCTTATACCAATTATCGCCTAAGATTGATTCTCCCCGTACATGAGCATAGGCGATCGCGTAGCCTTGTTGAAGTAGAATTGCTTCCTTAGCATCAAATGAGGGTGTTGTGATCCCTCCATAAGCGCCATAAACGTTTAATATTAATCCACGTTGACCTTTACTGAAAGCTCTGTTCTTAACCAATGTTATGGGAATTTTTACTCCATCAGAGCTTTTTGCCCAAATGCGTTTAACGGAAATATTCTTGTGCCAAAATTTATTTTTAAGGGTTGTTTTCGAGACTTCAAGTAATTTTTCAGTCGTAAAATCATATCGAAATGTTGTGTATGGATGAGATGGGGAGCTGAACGAGAAAATAAAACCATTGATTTTTTCTTGAGATGGAACTAGGTCGTACTGTCCAATGCCCAAATCTAATTCAAGCTCCTTCCATTTGTTATCTCCTGTATTGAGGTACTTAAGCTTTGGAATGGAGTGCTCATATACTTGAGCAATAATTCCATGTTCTAGGGGAAGAAAATCTACGATGTAATCATCTTTGCTTGATTTTATTCGTGTAGTTGGATGATTGGGCATCTCAAAAGTTGAGCATTCAATGGAACTTCCAGAGTTTTCATCATTTACCAATAAATAGAGACCATCAGAATATCTGATTGAATTAATTACACCATCTTTTCGGGCCCTGACAAGTTCTAAAGTTGGAATTCCTGAAGTTGACGTTATCCAGTAGATTTCGTTTTCTGTCTTTGATTGAATGCTACAAAAAAGATACTCCTTCTCTTTGATTACTTCAACGTCAAATGTTGAGTCACTTTCAGCATAAATTAGTGAATCAATCTTGTTGTCAATTGTATGATACCTGAGTTCGTCTGCTCGACCAAGCTTATTCGTTTTTGAATAAATGAAGGCAGAGTCTGTACACCATTGAACAGTATACATATTGGGAATCGAAACGATTTCATTTGTGTCTCCAAAAGGCAGAACACTTATGAAACTTCCAATTATTCCAACCTCCTCATAGGATATCAGAATTAAATTCTTTGACTGATTAGGAATGAGATGCTTAATGAATACATTCGGGTGTCTGCTTTTAAACGCACTTACGTTAAGGACCTTATTTTTTTCGATTGAATCTTTCTGTAGATAGAATATGTCATTTTCCTGATCATCTTCTTTGACGAAATACGTTCCTGGTTTGATCACTTTTAGAGAGTCAATTTCCTTTGGATAAAAGGTGTTTAATTGTTCGAATAATTTTTTTTGATACTTTTTGTCCTCTACTAATTCATTTTTGGCATATCTATTTTCTGCTAGCAGATAGGTTCTAAATTTGTGCTGATAGCTTGGAGATGCCATCCAATGAAGACTGTCTACAAGCGAATTGTTGTGGTAGTCAAATGAATGATATTCTTTAAAAACGATAGGTTCATCAAGCGCGATTTTTTTCTCATTTTTGAAGCTATTGAACTGCTCAACTAAAGGTTTATCGAGTTCTAGATCGAGACGAACTTTCTGACTGAATTCAGTATGAGTAGGGAGCTTAAGTGTTTTCCAAAAATCAGGATTGTAATTCTTCTTATAGTGACGAATGGCAGAATATGTTGTTGACTTAAACAAAATTGAATCTGCGAATGGAGTTACGTCTGAAGTCTCTAAGTCTAAGATGTACAGTTCCTTAGTTGCAGTATGGAGAATAGATGCTCCATTGTCCTTTTTACCTACTCTTTTTGTCTCTGTAAATTTAATGTGATCAATCGCGTAAAAACCATCCTGCTTCTTGTAGTCCATCTCTACTTGATAGTCCAATGGCATTCTTACATTGAAAAACCCAAAATCCCTTTCTACAGCTAGCTTATATTGAAATTTCACAAGTGCATATGACTCCTTTGTAATGTACATTCTTCCAACATAGATGGCACTTTTATTTTTTCTGGATTGATCGACTCGAAACTTCCGTTCGCTTGATTTTGGATGGAAAGAAATCACGTAGCATGACTCATTATTTAGATCCTCAGTTTGTTCAAGTTTGAAGACATATTTATTTAAAATTGAAGGGTTTATGAAATCATACTGATACTTGATTTTATCAAAAGCAAATAGGAGCAGAGGGTCTCCTATTAAGGTGTTTTCAATGCCATGTTTACTCAAGTTTTGTGAATGTCTAGATGCAACTACAGTCTGTTGATCTTCTCGGGTATTAAAATCCTTCAATAATGGATAGAAAGCATGACTGCCTTCCAATTCGAACGCATAAGACTCGTCATAGTTCCAATCTTGCCAAATTTTAGGATCCAACTTTTTTTGAGGATAGCCTGTGTAATAGGTTTTAGTAATGGCTTCATTTAACTGAATAAAGGTTCCATCTTCATCGATCGTTTCGCGGTACAAAGCGTTGAAAATAACATCGTGGTTGGAATAGTTTTTATCCGTGTATTTAATAGCCTTTCTTATTATTTTTTCTGGTTTGGGAGGTTTGACGTAGTTAATAACAACCTCAGGAAGTAATAGATCAGATGGAACAAGTTTAATTTCCAAGGTTGAATGAACATCATTTTTAGAAAATGCTAGCTCTAGCTTATTGTATCCAATGTATGAGACAATAATAAGATCGTTTTCTAGAAGATTAACTTGCTCAAAAGATGCAGATCCTTCCATGTCTGTTGATGCTCCAATTCCTGAGTTTTTTAAATAAACATTGACAAAAGGCAAAGGAGCATTTGTTGTCGAATCTGTAACAAGAATTTGCAGGTCCTGCCCGAAAGAACCAAGTGGTACTATGAGTAAGAGGATAAGGATTATTCTCATTTTTCGCTTGTGTTAACCTTCAGAGCTAAAATAACATTCGGCATTTACGTCTAGTTTAGTTTTAGATTTAAAGATAGTTATATTCGAATAACGTAGTCATTAGAAGTATAAACAGAACGTGTCATTCTGTTACAATACAGTGGCTCTAAGCTGCGTTAACGTATAATGAATTAGGTATTGTGATTTATGTGGACGAGTAATTTCCTCTTCGGACAAATGATGTGAAAATCGATATTAAGGATGATATTACTTTCATTGAACTTGTGTAAGTGAAAGTAGTAAGCATAATAATTGCCCTGCTCATTCAATAAGTCTTCAAGTTCAAAGTCGAGAGATGGTAGAGACGTATGTGCAAAATCGAAAAACTGGTTTTCACTTGAATCTAATGGTGTTTTCTTCCACTGTTCAATTTGCCAGCCTTTGCGTAATTCGTCAGATGGATAATTTTTAAAAAAGGTACTATCAGGTTTTTGAAAATAGCTGATGGATCTCTGATCAAGTTGCTGGATCCATATAGAATAGCCATCTCCATGAAATGATCGTTCAGATTGATATTCATAAAGCAAGTCGCCATCATCAAATCCGAATCCAGTTAATTTTACGTTGTGCTTTATGTCATAAATTCTATCTATTGGTGCCCACAGAAGGTTTGAGCCAGGAAGAGCTCTCCAATAAAAACCAGGTAATAGTATGAAAACTGACAACATGATTAACAACCTTCGCACTTCCTTTTTTTCATTATTAATAAGTGCCATAACTATTTTATACCCGAAGATGGGATAGGAAATCAGGCAAATCAATGTTAAAAAGAGAACGAACAGAATCATTTAAGAACGTTGGTTTATTTAAAGATAAAAAATTACGATTGAATCCTGATTTTGGAATCTAGTAGTATATGAATAGTATAGGTGCTTCTTATTCTCCCTTTAAGAGGCGAGAATTATAATAGTGATGTTCATCTCCAGACCATGTACAACTACAATTGAACATTATCCGATTTTCTGGAAACACCTTTTTATACATTTCAATTCTCTTCTCTAATTCAATGGCTAAGGGATCACCTCCATAAAAATACATTCCAATCACCATCAATGGTTCATGTTTGGGAGGTCTCCATCCATCAAATTCACAAAACTCTGTGTGATAGATAAAGTGCATGCCTAGTATTTTTTCGGTCATAAAGTCACCCTCTAAAGTCTCAAAGCCAACTTTTTGAGCTGCAAGAATCTTATCTGCAGCAGAGCTATAGCTTTGAATTGAATATATGACAAGTAGAGCACAGGGAATAAAGCTGCTTAGAAAGTACAAGCGTGCCTTCTTAGAAACTGGTTTAACAATGTATTTCCATAAGAGCTGGAAAAATAAAAATTGCGGAGCGACAAGAAATAGCCCAAATCCGAACAGAAATATTAAAGGGACACTAAAGAAATTCGTAGTTCCAATAAAAAGCAAACTGTATAAAAGAATCCAAAAGGAAATCCCGTTGATAAAACTGATGAGAGGTACCCATTTTTCATGCTTCTGAAGAAATGGATAATTAACAAGCACAACAAAGCATACGAGTAACACACTAGTTGCCCAGTTTGTTGGAGAGCAAAGAGCAGGAATTATGGAGTTTCCAAAAATCATTAGACCTAGGCAAGCAATATTTACAATTGCTAGGCCCTTGGCTGATAGTAGAAAACGTTTGATCATTTGCTTTCAACGAATCTGAAAACAAATTATTGCTGAATCATGAATGGGCAGTGTTCTTATTAATGTCATGAGACGAATCAACCCCACCAAGTAGAGATAATATTGGCTTAACTCCCTTTCAAGACACGTTGGGTTTTTTGATATGTTGTTTTACCCTTTTATAGATTTCAATAATTACAACTACGAGTAATATAGTAATACTGTAGTAGACTGTGTTCGTTATTATTCTCTCGTCATCTTTCCACAATACCCAGGTCTTATCTGAATATCTCCATGATATAAACACCTCCATTAACCAGAAGGTTGAAATAATCAGAGCAATTAATGGAGCAACAAATGATAATACAATTCTTTCACTTAAACTCAATTCAGATTTGGGGAGAATCCAAATTAGAGAACATAGAAATAGTATTGAAGGGATGAGCAGATAGTAATGCCTAAGCACTCCACCTTTTTGAAAATGACTCGGCGCATAGCTAATGAATAAGGTTAAAATACCAAGTATGAGTAGAAATCTAACGACTGTTGAAATCATAGTTAATCACTTATGCAAACTTCTCAACTCTTCAATAATAGCTGTATCTGTCACAATGTAAGCCTTAAATGTCTTGTAAGCGTTAGACTGAACGAAATCAAAAGGATTAACGAGTGCATCTCCAATAAAGACGTCAATGTGGGTTCCAGCAATCTTGCTTCCAACATCTCCAGCAAAAAAGTAGCCATCATGTACTTTTATATTTCCGTCCGAATCAGTGAATTCAATCCCATCAGCTCTTGGAATAAAAACGGCAGAACCAATAGGAATGACATCTTCTTCAACAGCGATCGTTTTGAAAGGCACGAGTTTGTAGTTATTCACGCCCAAGCCATAGCCAGAGCTTGGCGTCCAAAGTACTTTACCAGTTTTTTCATAGCCATCATAATTGGCATAAAGCGCGCATTTTCTGCAATCATATTGAATCGTGTCTGATCTTCCAGCGTAATTTAAGGTGGATGCCTTGCCATCTTTTGTGATGACTACTGTTCCCTGAATTGCTGCATTACACCAATCGCATTTGGAAAGACGAAATCCAGTTTCATTTTCAGAAGCATCTAAAACTGAGATCCCAGACGAATCATGCTCAACAGATGGAACGTAATAATAGGTGGCCCATAGAACCAATGAATCGAGTTGCGTGAAATTCATGTTTTCGGTTTCATCTTCACTCGAAAATGCGCTCATAAGTGATTTAAGGGCAGCATCAAAAGCATCTAAATCGAAATTTTGTGGATCATCATGTGCCTCCTTAATCCCATCGTCAATACATGCGTGAAACCCGGGAATGAGCCAATTGTCTGCTCTCAAGGATGCTGTTAAGTAGAGTAGGGCCAAACGGTCATATTGAGCGAGTGTAAAGCCATGCTCTGGAGCAATAATATCATTGCCTGCCCATTTACCTGCTTGTGCCCGTCTAGGCTGAACTAATTCTATATGAATAAAAAGTCCTTTTGCTGCAAGTGCTGGTGGGGCTTTAAATTCATACTTCGTTGCGCGCCAAGGTGTGTCAAATCCTACTGGACTTGTCGATTTGCCAGTTCGACCTACGAAAACGTGTGCTTTTTTCGATTTTGACCAAATTTTATCCACGTCATTGTGGTTCCAAGTATCCTCATTGAT
>JBLHON010000008.1:0-29943 GCA_047621865.1 Crocinitomicaceae bacterium
ACTGTTAACTGGACAGGAACTGCTGCTGGAACTTCTGGATCAGTAACACTTCCTTATACAATTACAGGATTAGCTGCTGGAACTTACAACATCGACTTCACTGTTGGTGCTGGATGTGTTTCAAACACGCTCGTTCAAGTATTGACTGATCCTGCTGTACCAACAATTACAGTTGGAACAGTAGTTGACCCAACAACATGTTTGGGAACAGATGGAACGATTCAGATCACTGGGACTGGAACAGGAACTGTCAATTGGACAGGAACTGCAGCTGGAACTTCTGGAGCAATCACACTTCCTTATACAGTAACTGGATTGGCTGCTGGAACTTACAACATTGACTTCACTGTTGGAGCTGGATGTGTTTCAAACACATTGGTTCAGGTACTCGTAGATCCTACTCCACCTGTTATAGCAGTTGGAACAGTTACTAACCCTACAATTTGTTTAGCATCTGATGGTACAATTCAAATTACTGGAGCTGGAGCTGGAACAGTTAACTGGACTGGAACTGCATCTGGAACTTCTGGAGCAACAACTCTTCCTTATACAATCACGGGGTTAGCTGCTGGTTCATATACTATTGACTTTACGAATGCTGCTGGATGTACTTCTAATGCAGTAGTTCAAGTATTGGTTGATCCTTCTGCACCAACAATAGCAGTTGGAACAGTTGTAGATCCAACAATTTGTTTGGCATCTGACGGAAGCATTCAAATTACTGGAACAGGTATGGGAACTGTCAACTGGACGGGAACTGCAGCTGGAACTTCTGGATCAGTAACACTTCCTTATACAATTACAGGATTAGCTGCTGGAACTTACAACATTGACTTCACTGTTGGAGCTGGCTGTGTTTCTAATACACTAGTGCAAGTTCTCGTAGATCCTACTCCACCTGCTGTGCCAATTATCACACCAAGTGGTCCAACAGCAATATGTGCTGGAGGATCTGTCGATTTGACATCATCTTATGGATTCGGAAACCTTTGGTCGACAACTGAAATTACTCCAACTATTACTGTGAGTACTGCTGGAGCATTCACTGTTACGCATACAGATGTAAATGGATGTTCTGCTACATCAGCAACAATTGCTATAACTGTTAATCCATTGCCCCCTGTACCAACGATCACTCCTAGTGGTCCAACTACAGTTTGTGGAGGAACAGTTGATTTGACTTCTTCTCAGCCAACCGGAATCTTATGGTCAACTACAGAAGTTACTCCAACTATTACAGTAGCAACATCTGGATCATACACTGTGACATATACAGACGGAAATGCATGTTCATCTACTTCATTGCCAACAGTGGTTACAATCAACCCTGTTCCCGTAATAGTGGTTGGTACAGTGGTAGATCCTGTTCTTTGTGGAACAGCTACAGGAACAATTGAAGTGACTGGACCTGGAACTGGTACCGTTTCTTGGACAGGTACTGCATCTGGAACTTCTGGAGCAATAACACTTCCTTATACAATAACTGGATTGGCCGCTGGATCTTACGATGTGACTTATGTCGATGGTAATGGATGTACTTCAAATACCTTTACTCAGGTAATTGTTGATGGAGCTGCACCAACTGCACCAATCGTAACACCAAGTGGGCCACTTACATTCTGTGCTGGTGGATCAGTTGACTTAGCGTCATCTTATGGAACTGGAAACCTTTGGTCAACAACTGAAGTAACAGCTACAATTACTGTAGCAACAACAGGTACGTATACTGTGACGTATACAGATGGCTTCGGATGTTCTTCAGTGTCAGCACCAATTGCTGTTGTAGTGAATGCATTACCAAGTGCACCAACGATTACTCCTTCAGGACCAACAACATTCTGTGCTGGTGGATCAGTTGATTTAACATCTTCTGAACCTTTGGGCAACTTCTGGTCAACAACAGAGGGAACACAAGTTATCACGGTTTCAACAACTGGAACTTACGATGTAACATACACAGATGGGAATGGCTGTTCAGCTATATCAACTCCAATCAATGTTACTGTGAATGCACTTCCTGCTGCACCTATCATCACACCAAGTGGTCCAACATCAATTTGTGCAGGTGGTTCAGTCGATTTATCGTCATCAGAAGCAACAGGAAACACGTGGTCCACACTTGAAGTGACACAGTTAATTACTGTTTCAACTACAGGAACGTATGATGTGACTTATCTTGATGGTAATGGTTGTTCTGCAACTTCAGCTCCTGTCAACATTACCGTGAATCCAAATCCTGCAGCACCTGTTATCACTCCAAGTGGTCCAACAATATTGTGTGCTGGTCAAACTGTAGATCTTTCATCTTCTCAGCCTTCTGGCAATGTTTGGTCGACACTTGAAGTTACACCTGTAATTACTGTTGGTGCAACTGGATCGTACACGGTAACATTTACAGATGGGAATGGATGTTCTGCCACATCTGCTCCAATTGCGATTTCAGGAGGCAATCAGCCAACTGTATCTGCTGGATCAGATCAAACAATTTGTCAAGGTGAATCTGTTACTTTAACTGGTGCTGGAGCCGTTACATACGTTTGGGACAATGGAGTCTTCGACAATATACCGTTCACGCCAGCTGTTGGATCTATTTTATACACAGTGACAGGAGTTGATGGAAATGGCTGTACAAATACTGCAAGTGTTACGGTCAACGTAAGTGCAACTCCTACTCCAACGATTACAACTGATAGCATTACATGTGTTGGTTATGGTCCATCTACTCTTATTGGATCACCAGTTGGTGGAATCTACCTTGGAGCTCACGTAAGTGGTAATCAGTTTGATCCTACATCTGCGGGCGTTGGAACCCACACTGTTTTTTATGAATTAACAAACATAGATGGATGTGTTGGTACTGCAAGTACAATGATTATTGTTGAAGCATGTGCATCAATAAATGATATTGATGGGACGCAGGTTAAAGTTTATCCAAATCCAATGCAACATGTCTTAAATGTAGAAGTTCCGGGCGATTTCACAATTACCATGCATGATGCACGAGGTCGAATTGTATATCAGGATGGTGGAACAGATTTGATCACGATCGATACTGGAATCTACGAAATGGGTGTTTACATGCTAACCATTTCTAGTGACTCAATAAATACAATGCTACGCGTTATCAAGCAGTAGTCATCACTTAATAAAATTGAGCCCTTCGTTCTAAGCGAAGGGCTTTTTTTATGCTCAAGTGTAGCGAATTTGACTTCCATGCTTTTTTATCGTAAATTCACGGCTACTAAACATTACTCTACATTTATGAAAACGTTATTCACCTTCCTTGCTGTAATATTTGCAGTATTCTCCAATGCGCAAACACAAGCTCCTGTCACCATGGGGGCCGTTTCAAACTCTACATCCAATACACAGGTTTCACAAAACGAGCTTCTTCAAAATAGTGGCTTACTAATTAGTGGAAGTAGCTTCAATGGTGGTTTACCATCAACTGCTCCAGCTACTGGGGTACACACATGTGGTGCCTTCGATTTAAACCAGCAACACTATGCAAGTCGTGGTTTATTGAATGAGTTCAATCAAAGTTCATTGGATGGAGCAGAAGCAATCTCGACATCGTCAGCAACTCGAACGCCTGGTATCAATACAATCTCGGTGATTTTCCATGTTGTTCACAATACGAATAACCCTGCCGAAAACGTGTCAGCTGCACTAATAGCACAGGTTTACAATGACCTAGTTGAAGATTATCAATTATTAAATGCAAATGCGGCCAATGCTCGAACTGGAGCACCTTTTAACTTTGTTCCTGCAGATGCGAATATCAATTTTTGTCTTGCAACTCAAGATGAATTCGGAACTCCACTTGGAGAACTTGGAGTTATTCGCGTAGCCACTTCGGAAGAATGGTATGACTCTAATGGAGGTGAAGAAAATAAAATGAAAGCATCAGCGACTGGTGGTTCTCAGATTTGGGATCGTAATAATTATCTAAACATATGGATTTGCGACATTTCAAATGGAGCTGGTTCGGGAACAGCAGGATATGCTTACCGTCCAACACCTACTCTATTGCCTTCTTCAAATATTGATGGAATTGTTCTCGATTACAACTTGGGAATGAATAACGAGAATGTCTTAACGCATGAAGTTGGTCATTATCTAGGATTGGATCATACGTGGGGTGGTTCTGGCGGATGTAGCAACGACGATGGTTTTACAGATACTCCAAATACACTAGGTCCATCTCAAAATTACCCAGGAACATGTACTGGTCAGACTTTATGTGGTGCAATTGAAACACAATATGAAAACTACATGGATTACGCGAACTGTACAGTGATGTTCACTCAGAACCAAGCTGATTACATGCTGAGTATTCTTCAAGGTATTCGAAATTCTTTACTGATTTCACCTGGTTGCGACCCAACCAATACACCTCCAAATTCTGACTTCACTTCTATTCCACTCGGCCCTAGCCCAGTAATTGTCCCCGTCAATGGAGCAGTAAGTTTCTTTGATCAATCGACAAACGTTCCAACAGGTTGGACTTGGGCTCTCTCGGGAGCTCCAGGTGTAGACTGGAACTACATTGGTGGTACAACAGCTGCTTCTCAAGATCCACAAGTTGAATTCTACACTGTTGGATTTTATGATGTAACACTTACAGCTTCTAACGGATTTGGTCCAGATCTTACTCCTGCAATTGAGCTAAACTACGTTCAGGTGGTTGCTCCAGCTGCAGGTACTGCTTGTGACACCCTTCGAAACTGGGATCCAGCAGACCAACCATTCTCCTTCTATAATGTCACTCCAACCAATGGTGCTTGGGGTTATATCCCTGGTTCAAACCTCATAGATTTATACGGTAATGGTTCCTCAATGGAAAACACTTTACAATACGCAGAGCAATTTAGCTATGCAGGTGTTGCAGAAGTTAGACGCGTTCGATTGCCAATTTTCATCGCTACAGATGTAGCACCAACAGGTGGATCTATTGAATTGCGCGTTTATGATGATGATAATGGGGCCAACCCAGGAACTATACTCGCCACTGAAACAATATTGCTTTCAGATATGACGACAGGTGCCTTCAACGAATTTGATTTCACGACTCCAGCTTCTGTGAGTGGAACATTCTTTGTTGGATTCGAACTTCCATATGCAGCAGCGCAAGATACTCTGCTGTTTGGGTTGACAAATACAATTCCTTTAGGAACACCTGGCTTCTTTATGGAAATGGACACCTATGGATGGTTAAACTCACCATTGCTTGGTTTAACAGAATCGATTGCTATTGATGTAATGCTCTCGAATGGTCCAGCTCCTGTGGCTGCATTTACTGCTACAGGTGACTCCATCTGTGACGGAGGTAGTATTTCTGTGAATGGTTCTGGTTCAACAAATGTGACAGATTATTTCTGGTACTTAACAGATAACCCATTTACAACAATCCTTTCAACATCTGGAACACCAACGAATGTTTACTCACCATCACCTGCTGGAAATTACAGTATTTATCTCTTTGGAGATGGATCATGTATGACTGACGCAGTAATCTTGGATATAGTAGTAGCTGATCCAGTGAGTGCGACAGTAACTCCATCAACAACAACGTGTGGTCTAAACGATGGTTCTATTACTATCTCGGCTATGACAGGTGGAAATGGAGCCTACTCTTATAGTCTTGATGGTGTAAATTATCAACCAAGCCCATTCTTTGGATCGTTGCCAGCAGGATCTTATGATGTATATGTGGCTACGATCGGGGATATGTGTGAAACAATGTACACAGTCGTTATTGGGTCTTCCACTGGATTTACAGCTGGAATAAGCCCAAATATTTCTATCTGTCCAGGCGGAACGATAGCAGTCACTGCGAGTGGTGGAACTACCTATCAGTGGTTTGATGGTGCAACACCAATTGGTGGAACACCTTCCATCAATGTCACGCCAGGAACAACAACACAATATACTTGTCTCGTAACGAATGGAGTTGGTTGTCAATCTACTGTTTATGTAACAGTTACACTTTTTGTTTCTCCAGTAGCGCCTGTTATTACCGCTTCTGGATCTACAACAATTTGTGCTGGAACATCAGTTGATTTAACATCCTCTTATCCAACAAGTAATGTTTGGTCAACATCGGAATTAAGTTCGACAATTACTGTGTCAACAGCAGGTCCATACACTGTTACGTATACAGATGGAAATGGCTGTACGAATATTTCTCTTGTAACAACAATCATTGTAAATGCTGCACCAACCATTTCTGCAGGAACCATTACTGATCCTACTACATGTGGAACTGCAACTGGCTCGATTCAGGTTTCTGGAACTGGAACTGGAGACGTTAGTTGGACAGGAACTGCCTCTGGTAGTGCATCTAGTGTGCCACTTCCATACGTAATAACTGGACTGGCTGCTGGAGCATATAACATTACTTTTACTGACGGGAATGGTTGTGTATCTAATTTATTGGCTCAGGGCATAAACGATCCAACTCCACCTGTGACGCCTACGATAACTCAGAGTGGTGCAATTACATTCTGTGTTGGCGGATCTGTTGATTTGACATCTTCGTATGCATCTGGAAATGCTTGGACTAATTCTGAGGTTACTCAAACAATTACTGTTACGACATCTGGTTCTTATTCTGTGACATACACAGATCCTTCAGGTTGTTCATCAACTTCGCTTCCAGTAGTAGTGACAGTGAATGCACTTCCTGCTGCACCTATCATCACACCAAGTGGACCAACTACATTCTGTGAAGGTGGAACTGTACAATTAACTTCTTCTCAAGGATCAGGTAATGTCTGGTCTACAGCAGAAAGTACGCAAGACATTGATGTTACCACAACTGGTTCATTTACTGTGACGTATACAGATGGAAATGGCTGTTCAGCAACATCTGCGGCAATCGTGGTGACTGTGAACGCACTTCCTATAGTTACTCAAACTCCATTTGCAAATGTTTGTCTTGATGAGACATCATTCGCGCTAAGTGGAGCAACGCCTGCAGGAGGGACTTATTCTGGAACTGGGGTTGCCGCTGGGAATTTTGACCCTGGAACTGCTGGTCTTGGAACACATGTGATTACCTATACCTATACAGATGGCAATGGCTGTGAGAATACAGCTGTTGAAAATATATTGGTCGACGCATGTCTCTCAGTTGAAGAATATATAAATGATAATATCAAGGTATTCCCGAATCCATTAACGAACGAATTGAATGTTCAATTTGACGGGGATTTTGATCTTACTATTTATGATGCTCGTGGAAGAATCGTTTATTCGAATAGTGGAACTGATCTACTTACGATAAACACGAGCTTGTTCGAAGCTGCAGTATATATGGTTAACGTCTCTAGCGAATCAATCAATGCTGTGATTCGCGTAGTTAAACAATAATCAATTAGAATAATTTGAATGCCCTTCTCTTGAATAAAATCGAGAGAAGGGATTTTTATGGAAAAAAGGTTCAGATTTCATCTTACCTTCAAGAGTTATTAAATTAAGTTCATCATGAAGTATTTCGCCATTTCGTTCCTAAGTATCATCCTCGCATCCTGCGATATAAGTAAACCTATATCTGAGGATGATGGGATCGACCATTCCGTGCATACTGAAATCCCTTCCTACCATGCATTGCCTGCCCAAGCAGAAGAATTTGGGGGGATTAAAGGTATAGTGGAAGATGAATATGGCGAGCCACTTATTGGAGCAACAGTCAAACTAAGTACAGTTGGGGTTGTAAAAATGGGTGCACATACAGATCTTGATGGGCGTTTCCATATAAAGCAAATTCCTCCTGGAACGTACACTATTGAAGTCAGTTATATTGGATCCTATTCAGAATATGCAGATGACATTGCAATTGAGGCTGGGAAATTATTTCAGTTCGATCAAGTTTTAGTCGTTGAATCTCAGATTGAAGACTTGAAACCAATAATCTACCTCTATCCGGAAGAATCAACTCAAGTCCATGTAGAGCTCGATTATGATGGCAAATTGACGACCAGTTATCCAATCTACACTGAAGGATGGACTGTCAAAGCTGAACCTGATGGAACTTTGCACGATTTATCTGGCCGTGAATACTACGCGCTCTATTGGGAAGGAAATCCAACGACTCCACTTCAATTAAAAAATGGAGCAGTTGTAGCAAAGGAAGAAACAATTGATTACTTGGAAGCATCTTTGAAAACTTTAGGATTAAATCCGAGAGAGGCAAATGAGTTCATTGTTTTCTGGTTGCCCATCTTGGAGAAGAACGACTTCAATTTGATCCACTTTGCAGAATCAGATTACGAAGAGCAGGCGAAATTAATTATCACACCAACTCCCGAGACAATAATTCGAGTGATGATGGTATTTCAACCTCTCGATGAACCTATCATTATTGATCCACAGGATTTAACTCAACTCAGCAAGAAACGAAAAGGTTTTACTGTCGTAGAATGGGGAGGGCAGCCTTTACCAAAGGCCTATCCAATCGAACTCTGATTTATGAGCGCATAAAAAAGCCTCGCTTCAATGAAACAAGGCTTCTTAAATTCTATTCGTCTTGCTTAGATATCAATCTTCGCATATTTCGCATTCTTCTCGATAAACTCTCTACGTGGTGGAACTTCATCCCCCATTAACATGGAGAAAATCTGATCACATTCTGTAGCATTGTCAATCGTTACTTGTCGCAGTGTTCTGAATTCAGGATTCATTGTAGTGTCCCACAGTTGTTCTGCGTTCATCTCCCCAAGACCTTTGTAACGTTGAACGCCTACAGAAGATTCAGTTCCAGATCCCTTAAATTTCTGAACAAGCACATCACGTTGAGTATCATCCCAAGCATAATCCGACTTAGCTCCTTTTTTCACTTGATAAAGTGGTGGAGTTGCAATATAGATATAGCCTAGTTCAATGAGTTCTTTCATATATCTGAAGAAGAACGTAAGGATCAACGTTTCAATGTGAGATCCATCGACATCGGCATCACACATAATGATGACTTTATGATAGCGTAGTTTCTCGACATTTAACGCTCTTGAATCTTCTTCTGTTCCAACACGAACTCCAAGTGCTGTATAAATATTCTTGATCTCCTCATTTTCGAAGATCTTGTGATGCATTGCTTTCTCGACATTTAGGATTTTACCACGAAGTGGCATAATCGCTTGAAACATTCTGTCTCGTCCTTGCTTTGCAGTTCCACCCGCCGAATCTCCCTCGACTAGGTAAATCTCACATTCTGCAGGATCTTTTGACGAACAATCCGCCAATTTTCCTGGAAGACCAGAACCAGTCAATACGCTTTTACGTTGTACCATCTCACGTGCCTTCCGAGCAGCAGTACGAGCTTTAGCGGCAAGAATAACCTTCTGAACAATAACTCTTGCTTCACTTGGATGTTCTTCCAAATAGTTTGAGAGCATTTCTGATACACCTTGACTTACGGGTGCAGTAACCTCTCTGTTTCCAAGTTTCGTTTTCGTTTGCCCTTCAAATTGTGGCTCTTGAACTTTTACTGAAAGTACAGCAGTCAATCCTTCACGGAAGTCATCCCCTTCAATTTCAACTTTTTCTTTGGTCAACATTCCTGAATCAGTCGCATACTTCTTTAAAGTATTCGTCAAACCACGACGAAAACCTGAAAGGTGAGTTCCGCCTTCATGTGTATTAATGTTGTTTACGTAGGCCTGAATATTCTCGCTATACGAGGTATTATAGGTCAATGCAACTTCCACAGGAATGCCATCTTTCTCACCTTCGAAATAAATTACTTCAGAAATAAGTGATTCACGATTCCGGTCAAGGTATTCTGCGAATTCTCTTAAACCTCCTTCAGAGTAAAAGATTTCATGAAGGAACTTCCCATCATCATCTTTTTCACGCTCATCTGTGAGTGTAATTGTAATGCCTTTATTTAGAAATGCCAACTCGCGAATTCTCGCAGCAATTGTATCGTAATTGTAGTAGCTTACTTCGAAGATCGAATCATCTGGCGTAAAAGTAACATCTGTCCCTCTTTTATCAGTTGTCCCAATCTCTCTAACATCGTACTGTGGCTTACCTTTTTTATACTCCTGCTCGTACATCTTACCATCGCGATGCACAACTGCTTTCAAATCTTTTGAGAGCGCATTCACACAGGACACACCAACACCGTGCAATCCTCCTGATACTTTATAAGAATCTTTATCAAACTTACCCCCTGCGTGAAGGACAGTCATTACAACCTCCAAAGCAGATCGTTTTTCCTTTGTGTGCATTGCGACAGGAATCCCACGACCATTATCTTTTACGGTAATCGAATTGCCTTCATGGATGAATACGCTAATCGTATCGCAATGACCGGCCAATGCCTCATCAATGGAGTTGTCTACCACCTCATAAACCAGATGATGCAATCCTTTGGTTCCAACATCGCCAATGTACATGGCAGGACGTTTTCTTACCGCTTCTAATCCTTCTAATACCTGGATATTATCCGCTGCGTAATCATCATTTTTATTTTCTTCACTCATAGTCATTATTCATTTTGAGAGACCAATTTCAATAACACACAAAAATAACGATACGAGGCCTGATTTAGCCCTGAAAAATGCTCTGATAAAGGGAACTTATCAACAGTTTCGGCGCACAATTGTTAATAGCCAATTCCACGTGTCAAAATAACCCGATTTAGTGCCAAAAAAGGCTTGAAATTGACTGATTTCGGGAAAATCATCTAAAAAGTGGAACATTATTTGATTTCTTACGCTATAGTAAATAGTAATTAGTCTAAAACGAATGAAATTAATCAGCAGTATTCTCTTTACAATTAGTGTCTTAATTGCGCATGCCGCAGAATTTAATCCAAATGGAACTTGGCAGGGTGTTATGATACGAAAAGGCACTGCGATTGAAGCTGGAACACTTTTCTACGCAGAATTTGATGGAGATGCAGAATTCACTTCTGGCACCACGCGAGAAGAATTGTATGATTCACCCTATTATTCTGTTAAATCAATTAATGGTGATATTGAAAATAATGACTTTCACATTCGCCAGGTTGTTGAGCTTAAAAGTAAAAAATCTTCGAGGAATAAATGGTGCAGGATGTCAGCTGATTTGATCTACGATGAGACAACTGGATACCTCAAAGGAACCTATGTGAGTAGTGATTGCAGAAGGGTGATAGGAGAAATCATCTTGTATCGTTCAGATTTCGTAATGTCAAAAGGCGATGAGATGGAGGTAAGCCACATCTGGTTTGATCAATTCGTGAAGGATTACAAAGATGGTCTTAGTGCTCCTGAGATTCGAAAAATAGAGCGTTCAAATTTCGTTTTTCAACCGATCTTTTTTGATTATGATAAATCTGAAATCCGCTCAGAACATGAGGACTTTCTAGATCGAATGATCAAGATTATTAAGGGGCACTCTGATCTTCGTGTTCGTGTAACTGGGCATACAGATTCTGATGGTTCACTTGTTTACAACGATAGTTTATCCATGAGACGTGCGGATGCGATCATAGCTTACTTCGTGCGCCAAGGATTAACTGCAGATCGTCTTAAGATTGTATTTAAAGGTGAAAGGGAACCAATTGACTCCAATACCACTTCCGAGGGGAAACAACGCAATAGACGTGTTGATTTTGCATTTATTTAGGTTAGATTATTAGACACGGCTTACACTTTCTCCGGCGTCCGAAGCCTCTGGCGAAGGCGCTTGGATTGTTGGATTGTTGGATTGTTGGATTGTTGGATTGTTGGAGAATAGAATTTTCCTACGGCTAGAACGTTCCATTAAAAAAATATTTTTTCCCGAAGTTGAGTTAGATCTAATAATCCAATAATCTAAGAGCTTTGCTCTCTAATAATCCAATCTAGTCCACCCTCACCCATTTCTGAGTCCTAAAGAACGGCCCAATGTAACCGCGGACGTTTAAGAATTTATTATTCTTAGGATCGAGCCACATTTTCAATTTGTAGACTTTACCATCTTCTGGATCGACAATAGTTCCTCCATACCATTCAGATTTATTCCACTTTAGATTTCGTACGATCCCCAAGCCTATTAGTGGTTGGTCCTTGCGATCATCTTCACATTTAGTGCATTTCGCATTAGGCTCTCTACCCTCTCGTGGAAATAGATAGGTGATTTTACCGTAAAGTCTTCCATCCTTTTTATACAATTCAACGATTGACTTTTTCTTATTCGTTTTATCATCAATTGTAACCCATTTACCAACACACGATTGACCAAATGCAGTTATACTGATAAAGACTGCAAGCATTGCGATAATTCCTTTCATGTTCTTCGTTTTAAATCTATTGAGTGTAAACTTACTATTTATGCATAACAATTTCTATACCACTGTCAGAAAGTTTTCCAAGATTTTCATCCCCATTGGTGTCATTATTGATTCCGGATGAAATTGGACGCCATAGAGTTTTCTTTCTAAATTCTCTAGGCTCATCAAAATTCCAGTGTTGGATACAGAGGTTGACTTGAAATTTCCATGATTGGCTAGGACAGCCCAACTGTGATATAAACCAACATCAATCTTATCTGGAAGGCCCTCAAAGAGCAAAGAGTCTAAATTAGAGATGCTCCTCTGAACACCATGACTTACTTCATCAAGGTTATAAAGTTTCCCATCAAGATGGAGTGCAATTGCCTGCATCCCAAGACAAACTCCTAAAATTGGAATTTCCCCATATGCTTTCTCAATGATTTGCATCATCATTCCACTATCGCCTGGTAATCCTGGACCTGGTGACAAAACGATCTTGTCATATACATTCAAATCGCCAACAAACGCGTCGTTTCTAACAACATCTACCTGCGCACCAAGATTCGTCAAATAATGCGAAAGATTGAATGTAAATGAGTCGTAATTATCGAGTAATAAAATCCGCTGCAAGAAGTATAATATTTTAGTAAACTTGTACAAAATTAGTCAGTTGAAGAAAGTTATCCAAATTCCAGGCGCGCCAACACCAATTGGTGCCTATAGTCAAGCTATCTTAAGCAATGATACACTCTACGTTTCAGGACAAATTCCAATGGATCCAATTACAGGTGAAATTGAACGTTCAAGCATAGCAGCTGCCACTCATTTAGTCATGAAAAACATCCTAGCGCTTGTTGAAGAGGCTGGAATGAATGCTGACAATATTGTGAAGTGCAGTATTTTCATGAAGGATCTTGGTCAATTTGCCGAGATGAATGAAATATATGGCACGTACTTTCGTTCTTTGCCTCCAGCCAGAGAAACTGTGCAGGTTGCTGGTCTTCCAAAAGACGTTAACATCGAAATATCATGCATCGCGGTTAAGTAATTGAATTGAGTTCGAAGGATACATATAAATTAAGTGTGATTGTGGTCAACTATAACGTTGAGCATTTTCTCGATCAATGCCTTCATTCAGTGAAACGCGCGAGCGAATCGTGTTCCATAGAAACGATCATTGTGGACAATAGTTCTGTTGATGGTTCATTGGAAATGTTGGCCTCAAAATACCCTGAGTATAAAGTCATCGCGAACAAGGATAATGTTGGGTTTTCAAAAGCGAACAATCAAGCGATAAAAATTGCTCAAGGCGAATATGTTCTCCTTTTAAACCCAGACACAGTGGTTGCTGAAGACACTTTCAGTAAGGTAGTTGAGTTTATGGATACGCATCCTGAAGCTGGTGGACTTGGTGTTCACATGGTTGATGGAAAAGGGCGTTTTTTACCTGAATCTAAGCGCGGATTGCCAACTCCAGCAGTGGCATTCTATAAGATTTTTGGACTCTCTAAAGTCTTCCCGAAATCAAAACGTTTTGGTCAATATCATCTTGGACATCTCCCTGAAAATGAAACAAACGAGATTGACATTCTAAGTGGTGCATTTATGTTGATGCGAAAATCTGCTTTGGATAAAGTAGGTCTCCTCGACGAGGATTATTTCATGTATGGCGAAGACATTGACCTCTCCTATCGAATTCAAAAAGGAGGCTATAAGAATTACTATTTCGCAGACACGAGCATCATTCACTACAAAGGAGAAAGCACCAAGAAAAGTTCAGTGAACTATGTGCTCATTTTCTACAAAGCAATGGTGATTTTCGCTAAAAAGCACTTTAGTGGAAAGAATGCTAAGCTTTTCTCGTCTCTAATCAATTTTGCAATCTACTTACGTGCATTTTTTGCGCTTTTCAGTAGAATTATATCGCGCATATTTCTACCAACAATCGATTTTTTATACATCGTTATTGGGCTGTATGGATTGACGAATTACTGGCGAATGTCCAGCATAGAATTTCCAACAGAATTAATTAAATATTCCATCCCCATCTACTCTTTAGCATGGATTGTTACTGCTTTTATTAACGGGGGATATGATTTCCCGATAAAGCTGACAAAGTTCTTCAAAAGTGTTGTCTTTGCTACCTTAATCATACTTGTGGCTTACGCAATCCTGCCAAAAGATTATCAATTCTCTCGTCTATTTATCTTTGTTGGAGCAGGCTGGACACTCATTTACTTTCTCGTTTCCCGTCTCTTTTTGCATTTTTCGATTGGCGGTAAATTTAGATTATTCACCAAACGAATGCGTGGATTTTCTATTCTCGCAGATCAAGATGAATTTCAGCGTATCAGCAATTTGCTCTCTCAAATTCAAGAAAATGCTGGTGGAATTGAACAGCTCACAACCAACGATGAGTCACCATCAAAAGAGCACGAAGTTATTTTTTCATCAGAACATCTTTCATATCGAGAAATTATTTCACGTATGATTCGTTGGAGTAAGCATCAACAAGATTTTAAAATTGCACCAGCTAACTCTACCCTATTGATTGGAAGTAGCTCGATTGATACTGCTGGAGATATATACATTTTAAACGTCAACGCACTCCACAGTGTTGAAAATCGTCGAAAAAAGCGTCTTTTCGATATTAGCCTATCCACTTTCATGCTACTTGGCCTTCCAGTAGTACTCTTCATGTACGCTAACAAGAAACAATTAGCTCAAAATATTGCACATGTTTTCATTGGAAAACGATCTTTTGTAGGGTATTCAGATACCGAAATGAAAACGGATATGCGCCTTCCAAAAACGAAAGTGGGAATACTTTCTCCGGCAGATGTTATCGAGGCAAGTAGCCATACGATTCGTGAAAAGCTCAATTTACTATACGCACGTGACTACTCCATGCGCAAAGACTTCTTAATTCTCCTCAAGTTATCACGCAATTTGGACAGCTAGAACGCTTGCCAAAATCGAAAATTAAAGTTAATTTTGTAGCCGTAAAAAGGAACTTGACTATTTTAATATATGGCGCAAATTGAAATCAGACTTCCAAAGATGGGAGAAAGTGTAACTGAGGCAACGATAACTAACTGGTTAAAGAATGTTGGGGATACTGTCGATCTAGATGAGCCATTGGTTGAAGTAGCTACAGACAAAGTGGACAATGAGTTGCCATCAGAAGCTCAAGGCATTCTACTCAAGCAACTTTTTGATAAAGATCAGGTTGCTCAAGTTGGAGATGTTATCGCCATTATATCCACAGATGGGGAAGCACCAGCTGCAGAAACTCCGAAACAAGAAGAAATTAAGCCCGTGGGGGCCGTGGCAACAGAAATCGCAGATACTATTCAAACGACTGTTGTTGCTATGAATGGTTCTTCCAATGGAATTGATAAAACAGGACCATCTGGAAAATTCTATTCACCACTTGTTCGTAGCATAGCTTCTGCTGAAGGTATATCAATGAATGACCTTGAAACTATTCAGGGTTCTGGACAAGCTGGACGAGTAACGAAAAAAGATATTCTTGCCTATCTTGATGGAGGACATGTTTCAGTGAGTCCTTCGAAAGAAGTTGCAGCAGCTTCAGTTATTACGCCTGCTGTTAAACCGGCAGAAGCAGTAGGAGGAGGATTCCTTGCATCAATTAAACAACCAGTTATTATTCCTCAAGAGGGAGACGAGATTATCGAAATGGATCGCATGCGAAGATTAATCGCAGATCACATGGTAATGTCAACACATGTAGCACCACACGTAACGAGTTATGTTGAGGCTGATGTAACTAATCTTGTGAATTGGAGAAATAGTGTTAAAGATGGCTTTGCAAAACGCGAAGGCGAAAAAATTACGTTTACACCTATTTTCATTGAAGCAGTTGTAAAAGCAATAAAAGATTTTCCAATGATAAATGTTTCTGTATCAGGAACTAACATCATTAAACATAGAGATATTAACGTTGGAATGGCGACAGCTCTTCCTTCTGGCAACCTTATTGTACCTGTTATTAAGAAAGCAGATCATTTGAATCTGACTGGATTGACTAAATCTGTAAATGATTTAGCAAATAAAGCGCGTAATAATAAACTTAAACCTGAAGATATTCAGGGAGGAACTTATACTGTTACGAATGTTGGAACATTCGGAAACGTAATGGGAACACCTATTATTAATCAACCTCAGGTAGCGATTCTTGCTCTTGGCGCGATTCGTAAAGTACCAGCTGTCATTGAGACACCTGATGGTGATTTCATTGGGATTCGTCACAAGATGTTCCTGTCACATTCCTACGACCATAGAGTGGTTGATGGAGCATTAGGTGGACGATTTGTTCGAAAGGTAGCCGATTACCTCGAGCAATTTGATCCAACAAGAGAGATATAAATAAGTCAATACACACTAGAATGAAGAAAACATTTTTCAAACTAATCGTACTACTTCTTCCAACGCTATCAATGGCCCAGATGTCGGAATTTCAAGTTCGTCAGATGGTTAATAGTGCTTCAGAGCGCGAATTAGTAATTGAGTGTTCACGAATGCTTCAAGAGAATTATTATTTCCATGCAGAAATAGTAGTCGACAAGTTATTGACATTCAATTCAACAAGTGCTAATTACAACTATCGTAAAGGATTTATCATCTTGGAAGCTCGTCAAGATACTGAAGCAGCAATTCGTCACTTTTCAATTGCCATAACAGATACAGATAAAAATTATGACATGTATTCTCACAAAGAAGAAAGTGCAGCAGTTGATGCCTTCTTCCACTTGGGGAAATGTTATCATTTAACACAACAATTAGATAAAGCTCAAGAACAATACAAAGCCTTTATTCTTCATTCTAACAAAAAATCAGAGCGTGTAGTTGAAGCTCAATTGATGATAGAGCAGTGTGACATTGCCCGAGGCTTAATTCGTTCTCCAAAGTCAGTTATCGTTAAGAATATTGGTGATCGTGTGAATACAGATGTTGCTGAATATGCACCTGTCATATCATTGGATGGTAATTCGCTCTACTTTACATCACGTCGCCAATGGGAAGATGAAAGTTCTGATGAGTTCAAGGATCCGAAATTCAACAACTACCCTGAGGACATCTATGTAAGTTACAAAGACATGGATGGGGATTGGACATCACCTGAAAAATTAGATTTCTGTAATAATCAATTCAACGAGGCAACAATTGCTGTAAGTTCAGATGAGCGAAAAATCTACGTCTACAAAGATATAACTGGAGCAGGTGATATCTACTATTCAAATTTCGGCGGAAACAAGTTTGATTCCTTACTGATGTTAGACTATGACGATGTAAACACTGAATTTTGGGAAACTCATTGTACAGTCACTCCTGATGGTCAAAACATGTACTTCGTATCAAATCGTCCAGGAGGTTATGGAGGTCGAGACATCTATCGTGTAGTAAAACTACCGAATGGTGAATGGAGTCGTGCTCAGAACATGGGGCCGACAATAAATACTCCTTTTGATGAAGAATCACCATTTATTGATATCAACAACAAAACACTCTACTTTGCCAGTAATGGTCCATTAAGTATGGGAGGTTTTGATATTTTCGTGACATTCCGTGATGAGGAGAATACATGGACTGATCCTGTTAACTTAGGTTATCCAATTAACTCATGTGGGGATGACTTGTTCTATACAACAACTATTGATGGGCTTCGTGGTTACTTGACATCTTTTAGAAGTGATGGATATGGCGAGAAAGATATCTATGAAATTCAAAACGATTACTTAGGAAACTCACCAATTAGTTCTCTTCGGGGATCATTCATATCTCTCAACGAAAATCCTGTACCGGCTAATATGAAGGTTGTACTTCAATGTCCTGCATGTGACGTTCGTTCATCTGCGAGCCAAGAACTTCGAATTAAGAATGATCAATTCTTTGCGGTCTTAGAACGTTGTAAGGATTACATAATGGAATATTATGACGAAGCTGGAACATTGGTTGGCACAGAGAACTTCGTGACAAGATGTAACGCTGAGAACGAAGAACTTAAACTCACAGAATACCTCGGGAAATACACACTTGTTATTGACGTGGCTGATGCAGTAAGTAAAGAATTTATTGAAGGTGCTAACATTGAGCTTATCGACCCTACATCAAAAGAAGTAATTGCTTCTTATGTGACTGGTCCTGATGGCACCATTTTATCTGATTATTATGCTGACAAAGAATTTGGCGACAAGATCAGTCTCAGGATGCACATTGCAAAAGAGGGATATTTGACACAAACGTTTGCAATGGAAACGGAACTTGCTGATAAAGCTCGACATGTCTTCTCGGGAACGTTACTTCAACCTGCAGAAGCTGGAACTGACATTGGTCTTGTGTATGATTTGAATCCAATTTACTTTGATTTGAGTAAATGGAACATCCGCGATGATGCAGCATTGGAACTAGATAAGATTGTAGAGATCATGAATGAAAATCCAACAATGAAAATTGAGTTGGAATCTCATACAGATTGTAGATCATCGAAGGCATTTAACATGAGTCTATCTTCGAAACGTGCTAAATCATCTGCTGCCTATATCAAGGAAAAAATCACAAATCCTTCTCGTATTTATGGAAAAGGATATGGAGAATCACAGTTAGTGAATGATTGTGGATGTGAAGGTTCTGTCGTTTCTGATTGCTCGGAAGAAGAGCATCAAGCCAACAGACGAACAGAGTTTACGATCATTGAATAGCCAAGTTATCAACATTTTACACGCTGAAAGCTAAATATATGCGCTAAGTACTTGTTGTTGATTAATTAAATTTTGACATGATTGATGGTTATTCGTAACATTATGCCCGTTTAATCGTAAGTATCCCTAGTTAGCGATAAAGAAAACGTAATCATATGAAGTCAATATTCACTACCACCACATTAATCGTCATATTTTTCTCATTTACGGGGGTTGCTCAACTTACAGAACGAGATGTTCGTGAGATGGTCGCAAATAGTTCCGAGAGCCAACTTGTGACACAAAGCTCAATGCTCACTCAGGAAGGTTATCTTTACTATGCTGAGATTATTACTGACAGATTAATTCAATTAAAACCACTGAGTGCGAATTACAATTATCGTAAAGGTTTTTTGATGTTAGACATTCGAAAGGATTATATGGGGGCAATTCCATTCCTCGAAAAAGCAATTTTGGATGTAGATCCAAATTATGACATGTATTCGTCAAAGGAAGAAAGCTCTGCAGTTGATGCAATATTTCACCTTGCTACCTGCTATCACTTAAATGAAGAGATTGATAAAGCCATTGAGCATTACAATATGTTTAAAGCTGCTTCGAATAAAAAATCTGAATTATTACCTGTTTCTGACTTGCGAATCGCTCAGTGTCAACAGGCGAAAATTCAAATGTCCAGCCCTGGTAATGTCTACCTAACAAATATGGGAGATAAAATTAACTCGGATATGCCTGAGTATAGCCCAGTGATTTCTTTGGATGGTTCAGCACTCTACTACACATCACGTCGAGTATGGGAGAATAATGAAACAGATGAGTTCAAAGATCCTAGAATCAACCAATACCCTGAGGATGTTTACGTAAGTTATTTAGATTTTGATTCTACATGGACAGATCCAATTCGATTGGAATTCTGCAAGGCACAACAAAATGAGGCAACTATTGCCATCAGTTCAGATGAGCGGAAAATATACCTCTATGAAGATTCAACTGGAAATGGTGACATCTATTACACTGATTTCTATCATGCTAAATTCCGTGACATCCAGAAATTAGAGATGAAAGATATCAATACCAAGTACTGGGAAACACATGCTATGATGTCACATCGCAAAGATTTATTCTTCTTTGTTTCTGATCGACCAGGAGGTTTGGGTGGACGTGATATTTATTATGTAAAGCTGGCGGCAGATGGTACATGGGGAAGCCCAATAAATCTTGGTCCAAATGTGAACGGTCCAAATGATGATGATGCTCCATTTATTGCCGTGGATAATCACACACTTTATTTTGCAACGAATGACGAACGAAGTATTGGAGGGTTTGATATCATGCGCACGCAACTACAAGATGATGGTTCTTGGTCTAAAGCAACGAACCTAGGATATCCATTCAACTCAACGAATGATGATATTTTCTATACGACTACCCTTGATGGCCGAAGAGGTTATATGACTTCTTTCCGTAAGGATGGTAAAGGAGAGAAGGATATCTATGAGATTCACAACGATTATCTTGGAATGAGAGATGTTGCAGTTCTTAAAGGAATCATTAGAACACTCGATAATAAGCCATTGCCAGAAGATTTTGCCATTAATGTAAAATTGGTTTGTATAGATTGTGATGAGAATGGAATTGAGCGTTTGGTTTACCCAAGACTTCGAGATGGCGTGTTTATGACTGGACTAGATGCTTGTAAAACGTATCGTCTTGAATATACGAATATCACCGAGGATAAGCTTTTACATGAGGATACGTTCACTACTTTGTGTGACACTAATTACCAGGAAATCTACAGAGAACTTTTGCTCAATGTGGATACGCGTGAAATTATACTTCCACCAGTGATTGAGTTACCAGTGATTCCTATTGTTTCACAAGTGAATCTTGAATTTATGCACTACTTCGCATACAACAAGAATAAGTTGACCACGAATAAAGGTAAGTTGAAAAAATTCATGAAGGACGTTGAGGATCAATTGAAAGAAGGTCGTGAGCAAATTACGATTAACGTCTTCTCATCAGCATCATATGTACCAACCAAAACATTTGGAACAAATGAGCGTTTAACTGAGATTCGTGCTGAAAACATGAAATATGATTTGATTTCTTACTTTGAGAAGAATCCAGATTACGCTGGAAAAGTGAATGTTGTAATTGTAACGAAAGTTGTTCAAGGTCCAGTCTACGAGGCTGATGCTGTCAACAAAGAGAAATATTTCCCTTATCAGTACGTGGGATTGAAAACTGAATAGATTAAACAAAATCTAAAAAAAAGTCTGGATCTTCCAGACTTTTTTTTTGCTCGCATCTTTACGATACCTATATTTGAGTTCAATCAGAATCCATGAACATTACTCTTACCTCTCCCCTTGCCATTTTTGATATTGAAGCAACGGGACTTAGTATCACCACAGATCGAATCGTAGAAATTGCGATCATTAAAATAATGCCAGATGGATCAGAAGAGAATTTCCTGAAGCGCGTTAATCCTGGAATACCAATTCCTCCCGAGGTTATTGAAATTCATGGAATCACAAATGAAGACATTAAAGATGCTCCAAGTTTCAAAGAAATAGTTTCTGAATTAGAAGCTTTTCTTGGTGATTCTGATTTCGGAGGATATAATTCCAATAAATTTGATTTACCCATGCTCGCTGAGGAACTCATTCGCGCAGAGAGCACTATAGATTTATCAATTCGGAAACATATTGATGTACAGAATATCTTTCATAAAATGGAACAGCGTACACTTATTGCAGCGTATAAGTTCTATTGCAGTAAGGATCTCACAAATGCTCACACAGCATTAGCAGATGCAAAAGCTACATGGGAAGTTTTAGACGCGCAGATTGGTAAATACGACACAGTTGAATCTAATGTTGATTTCTTAGCTGACTTCTCTCGCTATGGAGATGTAACTCGCTTGGATTTCGCTGGTCGACTTGCATTTAACAAAAAAGGTGAAGCTATTTACAATTTTGGCAAGCACAGAAATAAAACGATCAAAGAAGTTGCTGATTCAGAGCCTGGCTATTACGGCTGGATGATTGATGCTGATTTTCCATTGTATACAAAGCAATGTTTACGAAAGGAAATGGCAAAAATTAAGGCTGAACGTGAGACAGTTAGAACTGAGCGCAAGAAGAAAGATGAAGATCAATTCAGCTCAAAACTCGATCAATTAAAGAACAAATTCAAGTAGTATGAAAATCATCTGCATTGGCAGAAACTATGCGGCACATGCGAAAGAGATGAACTCTCCAACGCCAAGTGTTCCTATGTTCTTCATGAAACCAGACATCTCATTATTACGGCCTGGAACGCCGTTTTTCTATCCTTCATTTTCCAAGGATATTCACTACGAATGCGAGCTCGTTGTAAAAATCGATCGAGTTGGGAAAAATATTGCCGAAAAATTCGCTCACAAGTATTATTCTGAGATTGGTCTAGGAATTGACTTCACAGCAAGAGACCTGCAGTTAGAATGCAAGAAAAAGGGTCATCCATGGGAAATTGCGAAAGGATTTGAAGGAAGTGCTGCACTTTCGAAGGAATTCCTTCCAGTATCTGAGCTCGACCTCTCAAATTTGAGCTTTTCAATGGAACAGAACGGAAAAACCGTTCAAAATGGTTCTTCTTCAGATATGATTTTCTCCATCAATGCTATTATATCCTACGTTTCTATCTACGTGACACTCAAAAAGGGTGATTTGATCTATACGGGAACTCCATCAGGTGTTGGACCTATTCAGATCAATGATGCACTCACTGGGTATATTGGAGATCGAAAAATGTTTGATGTCAAAATTAAATAGAGTCACTCACGCTCTAAGACTGGACTCTCGTCTCAGGATTCAAGACTTAAAGATTGGGTGGAGATTCGAATTTCAATTATTTTTTTTGAAGAATATTAAGCGTTTGGATCTTTATTTCGAAGACATTACGTCAGTTGTCTTGCCTATCAATTAATTTCCTCGAAGAAAAATCAAGTCCAAAGGCGTCAGCCGTGTCTAACGATCCAACAATCTAAGCTCCTATGCTGAAGCTTTCTCCGGCGGCCGAAGCCTCTGGCGAGCTCCTTCGCTAAAGCTACGGCGAAAGCGAAAGGACTCGGCGAAAGCAGAAGGCTCCAGCCATGTCCGAGCGCGAAGCGATCTTAATCATTTCGTAGAGAAAGAATCTCAATCCTATTCTTAAAAAAGAGTAAACGAAGTAACATTCCATTCGAACAAATTGCGTCCGTTGTCTTGCCTATCAATTAATTTCCTCGAAGAAAAATCAAGTCCAAAGGCGTCAGCCGTGTCTAAAAATCCAATAATCTGAAGGCGTTTAGCGGTGTCCGAGTGCGCAGCACTCCCCTACTTCCCTGCTCCTTTAAAAATGATCAGCACCGTGTAAAGCATAATCTTAAAATCCAATGAGAGCGTTCGATTCTTGAGATAGAGGAGATCAAATTTCATTCGTGCAACCATCTGGTTTACGTTTTCAGCGTAGCCATATTTCACTTGTCCCCAAGATGTGATTCCCGGGCGAACTTTGGTCAACTCATGGAATTGAGGCTCGATAACTGCAATTTGATCAATGTAGAATTGACGCTCTGGACGTGGCCCAACAAGCGACATATCCCCAAAAAGCACATTCAAGAACTGTGGAAATTCATCTAAGCGTGATTTCCGCATGAGGCGTCCAATCTTTGTAATTCTAGGATCGTTAGACGAGGATAGTTGTGGTCCACTTTTCTCAGCGTCCATTACCATGGTTCTAAACTTTATGATCTTAAACGGCACGCCATTCTTTCCAATTCTTTCCTGAAAGAATAAAATGGGTCCAGGAGATGACGTTTTTACAAGTATTGATAGAATAATGAATAATGGTGTAAGAATAATCAACGAAACAAGTGAAGCTGAAATATCAATCACACGTTTCGCTATGCGTTGCCAAATCGGCATTACTTCTGTGTTCACTTCAATTAACAAGGCCCCGAAAATGTTATTCATCTTCACAGTTCCAGACAGAATATCGTACATGTCCGGCAATATTTTGATTTTTACATCACCTCCTTCAAGTCTCGAAATCACATGTTTTAATCGTTTGTGTTCGACACTTTCAAGTGCAATGATGACTTGTTCAATCTCGTTTTTTCTTAGGATAGCTTCTACATCATCAATGTGCCCAAGGTATTTCAGTTTATCTTCCAAATGTCGATCTACCCCATTCAGGTTAATAAATCCTACAAACTGTGAGCCTATTCCTTTTGGAAGTCCCTGAATCTCATCATAGATTTCCACGGCCTTTTCACTTCCACCAATAATTAAAGTCTTGAATCCAGCTTTGCGATTGTGAATTTTCGCAACAATAATACTCACGATAATTAGGCGCGGGATAAACGTGATTGCAAAGTGAATTCCGAAGAGCAAGAACACGGCAGAATAATACTGCTGATAACCATTAATCTCATCATCTAAAAGGAACAAGAAGAAGAGGAAAATAACTCCAATCACTGTGCTGACAAACGTCAAATTGAAGATCTTAATCCTGTGCAGCCGACGAACATCATGATACGTTCCTTGCAGTGTATAGAGTAAAACCCAAGCAATTGGGATAAATAGCACTCCATAATAGAACGATTCATTCACGCTGAAATCAGTTAACTCGAGCTTCACTTTTCGAACGTAATAAAACGTTCCCCAAGCAGTAGCTGCCGAGATTAAATCAACCAGAACTAACAAAAAAGTCAGCAATCGTGCGTTCATCTAGAAATGGACTATTTTGAGATTGTCAATATTAATTTCGCCGGTAGTTTCCCCTTCATCAATCAGAGCTTGAAACGAGATTTCGAAATAAGCTGCATTCGGCGAAGACGTGATAATTTCTCGTAAATCGATGTACATTTTCTTCCAGACAACTTCACCTGGTTCTTGCGGATTCAATTGAATATTTGGATGATCTACTATGCCAGACGCGCCAATTTCGAGTAGGCCAGTAATCAAACGATTTGTATTGTGATAATCAAGCTCGATGTATACTTCCTCACCCTGTGGAAGTGGGATCTCTCCAGTGGTATAACCAATCCATGTGTTGTTAACGGCATCAAGTGTTACACGTCCAAATTTAGCGCCATTGAAGGGTTGAATAATCGCGATATCATCAACTGACTCCATTTGAGTAAGTGAAGTCGCATCATCCGTGATTTCAAAACCAGCAGCGTCAAAATTTTCTATCCACGTAAAATTAGCCTGCTCGTAATAACTCGTAACAGGATTAACAGTTGTCGTTGAATTTGCTACAAGCTCTACAGTAACCTGATAAGGCTTTAGAAAAGGATAGATTTTTTTCGTTGCAGAAATCCCATTGTTCAACACAGTTGGGTAGACATTTACAACACTAGTTCCAGTGGTTAGAATTGGAACTTTACAAGGAACTTCGAAAACACCAATGAGTTCGTCATTCACGTAGACCCAGGCATCAGAAATATTTTCAGTGAGTTGTCCCGCCTCTCCAATGGCTGAAGGATTTTCGACCAATTGCCACACGCCAATTTCCAACCAAGCTGGATCGGGGTTGTTTTTAACACAAGAACTCATCAAAAAGAGGAGTCCAAAAATGGATAGTATTATCTTCATAATTCAAGTAGTGAGGATATAACGAGAGGAAAATAAAGTTATTGTCCGATCGTCATCGAAGTTGATGCTTTTAGCTTATCAACGATCTGCTGTGCGACCTCCAAGGCATGATAACCATCCTCTAAAGGAACAATTGGAGTGGTATCATTTGCCACTGCATCATGGAAAGAAGAAAGCTCTTCCTTAATTGCGTTAACGGGTTCAATTTCAGGCTTGTCAAATACAATTTTCTTGATTGGTTTTCCTTCCCCCATGTCAAAAACAATGTCAAATGGATTAGGCTCTCCCTCGATATCAGTCATACTTACGACCTCTAATTCTTTGTCTAAAAAATCTACGCTGATGTATGCATCTTTTTGAAAAAAGCGTGATTTTCGCATGTTTTTCATTGAAATTCGACTCGCAGTTAAGTTTGCCACACATCCATTTTCAAATTCGATTCGTGCATTCGCAATGTCTGGTGTATCACTAACAACTGCTACACCTGAAGCCGAAATTCTCTTAACACGAGATTTTACGACACTCAGAATTGCATCTAGATCGTGAATCATCAAATCGAGTACCACTGGAACATCTGTTCCTCTTGGGTTAAATTGTGCCAAACGATGTGTTTCGATAAACATTGGGTTATTGAAATATGGACCAGCAGCTTGAAAGGCTGGATTAAATCGTTCAACATGTCCAACCTGAACCTTCACTCCTGCTTCCTGAGCAAGTGTAATTAATTTTCTGGCTTCATCTACTGTTTCCGTGACAGGCTTCTCAATAAAAACATGCTTGCTTTTTCTGAGGGCTTTAGAGGCGCAATCGAAATGAGAGAGTGTTGGAGTAACAATATCGATACAGTCAACGTGATCCAATAATTCATCTATTGAATCAAAACGTTTGACATTGAAATTATCAATGGCCGTTTTCGCATTCTCATCATTAGGGTCAAAAAAGCCTACGAATTCAAACTTCTCAGCTAATTCCAACAATAACTTAATGTGAATTTTTCCAAGGTGACCTGCACCCAACACTCCAACTTTTAGCATAAACTACGATAGTTTTTCACAAAAATACGAGAGTCAGTTAAACTATACTCAGATTCTCAATTTCTTTATTAACAATAAAGAGATGATTATTGAACCAAGCAACGTCTGTTCAACTTATAGCTTTTGATTGACCTATGCAAGTTACTGTTTAATGAAGCTCTAGATTCAGTCCTGATCATCCATAAAGGATCTTTTAGAAGCAAAAAAAGGACGCTCAATCGAACGTCCCCTTTCTATTTTCATTTTGATTCTATTATTTCTTGATCATTTTTTTGGTAACAAATCCATCACTGGATTGAATTCTTAACCAATAAACACCTTGAGGGTAATCACTTACAGATATATTTACGCTAGATGTGTTTTTAAAGTTTACTGTCTCAAGTAAACTTCCATCACCTGTAATTATCTGAATTGTTCCAGTAGCTTCATCGCCTAACGATACTTCAACTCCATCACTCGCTGGATTAGGGCTAATGGAAACATTGGCCAAAGCGGCAGGTAAATCACTATTAGTCATTGATCTTCCGCCAGAGGCAGGAGCCATAACTTCCGCAAAGTGAGTTGTAAAGAAGCCGTCACCATAATGGTTCTTAATCATATAAAGTCCTTCTGGAAGACTAGTTGGAAAATTTTCTCCTCCTTCTACGAAATCATAATTAACAGCATCTGGCATGGCTCCACCTCTCACAGTTACTGGAACAATGTTCACAGAAAGAACACCTGGGAAAATTGGCTCTTCACCAGGCAGAACAACATTATTACCGAAAAAGCAATCAGAAAGATCTTGTGTGTAACTCGACCAATCCCAGAATATATATGATTCCCAACAACCAGAGACTGAATCATAGTATACAGTTATTTCGAAAGGAGAATAACCATTCTCACAAGGAACGAAATCAGTCGCATATGGGTTACCTGATGGAGGTGTCATACCACCACCTGCAGGTCCACCTGAGTTCTCATTTCCTGTATGTGCTTTACCATCACATGTGAGTGCCAATGTATCCTGACCGAAATGACCTATTGCCGGCACGGCGGCGCTATAAGCGTTAAATGTATTGATCAAACCAGATAACGTATAAGAGCAAAAAGTTCCATTGGCTGGGCTATTAAGCCAACCTGTGCTACCCGTTCCACCTGTAAAATCACGCCATTTTCCCGCCTCCTTCAACAGTTTATAATAACCACTTGTGGTGATTGGTGTATTGTTCTTGTCTTTTGGAGGAAGGGTACCATTATTTGTAAGCAACATCCATTCATTACTAGTGAAGTTTGTAATATTTACACTTCGTAGATAAGCCTGTGTATTGAAATAAGCTTGCCCTTGTGCGTCATTTGGAATATTTTCATAGAAGGGCGTTGACGCAGTTCCCTGATTATTCCCTAGCAGAGCAAAGCCGTGATCCAAGTTTAAGGACTGAGAGCCACTATTAATGTTCTCATAGACCTTAAGTCTCCAAGCATAATCAGAACCCTCGCACTGTAAACTACAATCTAGAAGCTCAGATACTGGATCTCCAATAAGCGATTGTGTATGATCCTCTTCAACTACTACTTCATTATTCGCGTTCAGACCTGATATTTTGAAGGAATAATCGTTATTCTGAAAATACTGCAAAGGAATATTTACATAATCTAAATCTCCCTCTGACCTAATTTTAGTTACTGAACTTGGAGTTTCTAGGAGTTCCCCGTCTTCGAAGTATTGTAGAACTTCAACTTCCCACGCAGTAACATCTCCGGTTCCTTTTAATACTAAAAAGCCTTGGCTATTATTTGGGATATTTGATACAATTGCACTTGTTCTGATGACTGGATCAGGATTACTTTGGGCATTTGAAAATGCGGTAACGCTGAGTAGCGCTAGGACTAAAAATGTTCTTTTCATATTTACTTTTATTTAGTGATTATTTAAAAGCAAAATTAGATATTACGAATGCTGTGAAATGCACTATAGAATCAAATAGTGACGAAAGTGCCAATAAAAGTGACGAACGTCCTTTCCCTTCAAAAGACTGGTACGAATGGCAATTGTTATTAAGATATTCTACGCCATAATTCGAATCATAGAGTTCAAATTTATGCGCTTTTGCTGGTAGTAATGTTCAAAAAAAACACGCTCACGATATGCAGTGTCAATTCCACTAAAAAGAATATTCACAGGTTCAATGATGAAAAAAACTGTTTGTGCTAACTAGAAGCCTAGCGCTTTTGATTGTGCTTATTGAGATTGTAGTTACTATAAAATCCAGTATCTAATCCAGTGAGCAACTTTGTAAGTGTGGCAATCTGTCCTGTATGGTATGAAAAGTGCTCCAGAACGTGCATAACTGCTGAGAATCCTGTTACCTGAAATCCTTGAATGGAATAAACTTCATTGAAGTTTTCTTCGCTCAGATCATCCAGACATCTTTTTAACTGGCTTTTCATATTCTCCAATAAGAATATAAAATCGCCCTTACTAATGTTATCCTGTTTAATAAATTCTTGATCTCGTTCCCGATTATCTTCTGCTCCACCTAGTCCTGATAACATCCATTGACGTGCATTACCACATAAATGCAATATAAGGCAACCAACTGGTGCAATTTCTTTATTAGGAGACTCCCAAAGTTGCTCTTCGTCAAGAAGTTGAAGGCACTTATACAATCGTGAGTATGATTCTTCGAAAACGCGTATGTCAAATTCTCGAAGAACATGATTTCTAACCGGCATAATTTTTCTTTTGCTCAAATTAAAAAAAATCTCGCAGGCACAGGAAGTATATCTGAAGAAATCTATATATTTGCCCCCGCGACTGTAACGTCAGTAGCGATTAATCAAAGGTGATTATAGCTCTTCCAATAGGAATTGATTAGAACACTTTAAGATACATGGTGGTTGTAGCTCAGCTGGTTAGAGCATCGGTTTGTGGTACCGAGGGTCGTGGGTTCGAGCCCCATCTTCCACCCTTTTTAAGGTCAATTCGAAAGAGTTGACCTTTTTTTATGCTTATCTTTTTCTCCACGACCCTACGGGCCACTCAGAAACTATCGGTCTGGGGACCGGTTTCTGAGTTTTCAAAAGCGATGCTTTCTCTGGTTCGAGCCCCATCTTCCACCCTTTTTAAGGTCAATTCGAAAGAGTTGACCTTTTTTTATGCTTATCTTTTTCTCCACGACCCTACGGGCCACTCAGAAACTATCGGTCTGGAGACCGGTTTCTGAGTTTTCAAAAGCGATGCTTTCTCTGGTTCGAGCCCCATCTTCCACCCTTTTTAAGGTCAATTCGAAAGAGTTGACCTTTTTTTATGCTTATCTTTTTCTCCACGACCCTACGGG
>JBLHON010000009.1:0-28043 GCA_047621865.1 Crocinitomicaceae bacterium
AAAATTTCGTTAAGTCTTCATCTTTTAAATCGGGTCGGAATATTTTTTGGTAAAAGTCGCGTGTGATAGCACTTGAAGCAAGAATAAGCAGTGAATCGATTGTGGACATGATCGCCGAAAGTACGATCGCAATGAAGATCGCAACGAGAATAGTAGGTAAGAATGAGTCTGTAATCATGCTCAAAACATTCTCGCCATCATTCCCTAATATTGCTTCAGGATCTTGGCCCTCTTTCGTGAAATAAATCCGAGCTAGAATACCTATTGTTACAGCAGCAGCGTCCGTTAGAAGTGTAAAAACAAGTGCAACCCATTTTCCTTTATCGATCTCTCTTTCACTCTTAATGGACATGAAACGAACGTAGACTTGTGGAGATCCTAGGAAGCCCAATCCAATCATGGAGAAGCCTAGAATTGTGAAGAAGTTCATCCAGCCATCGTCGCTTCTACCCATCACCTGTGTTAATGTTTCGTCAATTGCATTCAGGCCTTCCGTGACTCCAGCCCCATGATCCATTGAGAACCATACAACTATCGGCAATAAAACGAGGCCGACAAACATCAATACCCCTTGGAACATATCAGACCAAACAGCAGCTACGAATCCACCAATAAAAATGTAGAGGAGTACAATCACAAATCCGATGAGTGCACCAATTCGATAATCAATATCGAGCATTGATTTGAATGCGACTCCAGTAACGTCCATTTGCGTAGCTACGTAGATCACAACAAAGATGACGAGAACAGATGCTGCTACAATACGAAGGGTATGTGTTGATGATTTAAAATGGCTTTGGAGATAATCTGGTATTGTGATTGCCTTGTAATCGTCAGATCGCCTTTTGAAACGTTTGGCCATGAATTGCCAGGAGATGAACACGCCGAGTAATTCCCCTACGACGACCCAATAACCTGAGTAGCCTGCCATTGCACCCATACCAGTTAACCCTATGAGTAACCATCCAGATTCTCCAGTTGCACGTGCAGAAAAGGCAACTGCCCAAAATCCCATGTTCTTTCCACCAACATAATAATCGCTCATGCTCTTGATGCGTCGAGATGCGATAATTCCAATTAGAAATAGAATAGCTACATAAATAGCAAGAACAGTAATTTTAATGGCGAAACCTTCAGTGTGCATAATGGATTGAAATTGGTGACCCTTCTCATGAGCGGTCAAAAAAATATCAGAATCTTAGCTCAGAATTAACTGGCAATTACTGAAAAGATGATCGTCAAATCGAAGAGGACGACAAATTGGTTAAAAAAAGACGATAAAGGGCAAATTTTAATCAAAAATCGATGAAAGCGGCTCAAAAATGAATAAAAACGGCTCATTTTTGCCCAATTTTGCAATAATTATTGTACCTTGGAAGGGCTTACACCAAACGAGTTGTCTTATTGAAAAATGTGTAGGTGAGATTTGGGGATTGTCCTTGGATTTGTCCATGGTATGAACAGAAAAGGCGAGTGATCAATTTTGATAGAAACAATAAACAATCATCAAACAGTTCAAACAATAAATGAGCTGACTACGGCGCTTTCCGAAGGGGAGAGGACGAAGTACGGCAAGATATTAAAATCCATGGAATTCCACGCTCGTGAATTCACTCCATACTGCTCATGGTCAGAAGGTACTTACACACGAAATTGCATTATTGACACTGAATCATTCGAATTGATTCTCCTATGTTGGGGAAAAGGTGCGGCTACACCCATACATGATCATGGTGGCGAAGAATGCTGGGTTTCCTTTCTGGATGGAGATTTCAAAGAGACAATTTATCAAAAAGATAAGGATGACCAATTAGTCACGTCTAAGACTACGAAAGTAAGTTCTGGCGAGATTACATATATGATCGATTTTATGGGTTTCCATAAACTGGAGAACGAATCGAATAGTCGAAGTATGTCACTACATTTGTACGCAAAACCGATTCGAGAATGTCAAGTTTATGATGAGTCATCAGCTGCTTTCATTACACGTGAGTTAAGCTATGACACTATCCAATAGTTCAAATTAAGAATAAAAAAACAAAAAACACATGTCTGAATTACATAAGGATTTAACCTTGTTCAACGAACTTGTAGAAGTTCTTTTACAAGATGAAAAAGCGCATCCTGTCGCCACAAGGATTGCTGCTGATGAATTATATTCTGCGCTTGATTTGTCGCTCACTGAGAAAGCAATGGTTGATGACGACTTTAAAAATGTTCTTAAAGAAGTAATACTATCTACGCCTAAAACAGCTTCAAATCTCTTTTTCAACCAATTATTTGGAGGAAGACAGAGCAAGGCAGTCTTAGGGGATTTATTGGCAGTGATGCTAAACAACAGCATGTATACCTACAAAGTTGCAGGCCCTCAAGTAGGAATTGAGCAAGAGATTATTCGACGATCGTGTGACCTAGCTGGTTATGGCGCACAAAGTAATGGGACGTTCCCAACAGGAGGTTCCATGAGTAACTATATGGCACTTATGATGGCTCGTGATCGTAAAGATCCAGGTTTCAGAGATTTTGGAAAGACCAAGAACATGGTTATCTACACTTCAAAAGAGTCACACTATTCAAACGCGAAGAATGCCAGTTTTGCAGGTATTGGTCGCCAGAATGTTCGTTACATCTTAGCAGATGATCATGGACGAATGATTCCTCAAAAACTTGAAGAACAAATTCAAATCGATATTGCTGCTGGAGATGTTCCGGCTTATGTAAATTGCACTGCTGGAACTACTGTTTTAGGTGCCTTTGATCCAATCGAGCCGCTTGCTGATATCTGTGAAAAACATGACCTATGGTTGCATGTAGATGGCGCGTATTCTGGAGGGGTCCTTTTTAGCGAGAAGTATAAGCACCTTTTAAAAGGCATAGAGAGAGCAGATTCATTCAGTTACAATGCACACAAGATGTTGGGAACTCCTCTCACGTGTTCTATTATCTTGGTGAAAGATAAAAAGTACTTACATGAGTCATTCAGTAATGATGCTGATTATCTGTATCAAACGGATGGTGACGATTTCAATCTAGGAAAAACATCCTTTCAGTGTGGACGTAGAAATGACGCGCTGAAATTTTGGGCACTTTGGAAATCTTTAGGAACCAAAGGACTTGAATCAATCGTTGATCAGCAATTTTATTTGGCTGACGTAGCACGCGAATATGTGCGTGGCAACTCTGATTATGAGCTGTATAGTTTTGATGAATCGATCTCGATTTGCTTTAATTATAAGGGCATTGATCCAAAGGTTTTGTGTACTGCACTCTACGAAAATGAGATTACTGTAGTTGGATTTGGATCATTCGATGGTACTGAGTTTGTGCGTTTGGTCACCATCAATGCCAACAATGAAAAAGAAGATCTTCTGAATTTCTTCAAAGTATTGGAAGATTTTGTGGCTAAGAACCCTCACCTAACTGATGTATTGGAATCTGTAGAAGCAATTGAATTGAATCCTTGATAAAGCAGTTTTCGTGCTGATTTTTAATCACTTGAGTTGATTTGCCTCCTCTTGATCGTGTATTAGTGTAAATATAGCAATTCAATAGTCGACGGTATTTGACGAACTCAGAATCGATAACTTACACTATCTTTAAGGAACGAAATATTCTCTAATAGAAAAACGATGAAAAAACTTTACATTTTAGCTTTACTTGCAACAATTGGATTTAGCAGCAATGCGCAGAATTTTGTGTATAGCACAGATCAGCACATTGAGGGTACTCTGCAATATGCATTCGATATTTTCGATATTAACTTTACGACAGCATCTCCAATGGAAGTTACCTTTGGATGGCAAACTATCTCGAATACAATGCCTTCAGGTTGGGATTTCTCAGTGTGCGATTATACTAATTGCTATGTTGGCGTGCCGTCAAGTGGTACGATGGTGACAATTACTTTACCATTGGCGACTAGTGGAACTGAAGGTTTCATTAAGTTGACAGCTGGACATAGTGGAATTAATGGTGATGGAACTATTGAGATGTATGTATTTGATGTAAACGATCCTGCAAATGGTGATACGATCTCATTTCATCTTACTTATGCTTCTGCTGGTGTTGATGAATTGGCAAATGCATCTATCACAATGTATCCAAATCCTGCTTCAGATATCGTTAATTTCGAAGGAGACGCATTCACTTCAGTTGCAGTATACAATACACTTGGAGAACAAGTTGTTTCTATTGTAGGTGATTTGACAAACTCTATTGATGTCTCAAAACTTACTAGTGGTGTCTATATAGTTTCTCTTGAAAATGAAGCTGGAAGTACATTCACTAAACGTTTGATCGTTCAATAAAGAAGTTCGAATGACAACAAATCGTAATCTTATCGGGATTGCATTGTTTGCGCTTGGAAGTCTTTGTTCGTTTCAATCGAACGCGAATATCATTGAAGATACTGTTTACATAAACAGAGGAATGATGATGGCCGTGGACAGCACGTATATTCCATATTACGCATTCAATCCAACTTCTGTATTTGACAAGGAAAACGCGCGATTATTCTTGGATATTGGAGATACTATGGAGCTAACAGTGATCAACACTGATTCGCTCACACATGGTTTTGATATCAAAGAATATGCGAATATTGACACGCTGATTGCTCCTTATGACACAGCAATTATTTCGTTCAATTATCAAACAGAAGGTGCACACATTTATTATGATCATTCGTTCGCAGAAGGCTATCGTTATATGGGTCTAGGAGGAATGATTATCGCAAAAAATCCAGCATCATCTGCAAGTCGTTTTTATTGGAACTTGAAGGAGCACGAGAAGAGCTATAATTTCGATCTCGACAGTGGTTATGTTGTGGATTGGACGGCTTATTATCCTGAGTACTTTACGATTAATGGGAATAGTAACCCACACATAAATACTGATGTGAATGCTCGAGTGGTTGGTAACCTCAATGATACGATTCACGTTTATATGGTGAATACAGGGCAATCCCTTCATTCTATTCATTTCCACGGGTATCATTCTGAGATTATTCAATCGACGAAATTCCCGACTCACGTTGGAAGAATAAAAGATACGTATGCGATTCATAGCATGGAGCTAGTTGTCCTCGAATTGATTCCAGATCAAGTGGGAGAGTATCCAGTGCACGATCATAATTTAGTGGCAGTGAGTGGAGCAAATATTTACCCGAACGGGATGTTCTTAACCATTTTAATTGATTGATTATGGGAACGAGACTCCTTATATTCCTGATGATCTTTCAATTGTCGACATTGTTTGGACAAGCTGATATTAATGTACTTCTTATTGCTCGTAACACGGGTAAGAAGGTTTTAGCAAATAGCGACACAATTCGTGTTTTTGGATTTGCATTGAGTTTGAGTGCTGAACCTGGAGTTCCTGGACCTACAATTACAGCAAACGAAGGTGACTCAATTCACATTGATTTATGGAATGTTTCTCAAGGTGCACCTCACACAATTCATTTGCACGGACTGGATGTAGATCAACAAAATGATGGCGTTCCTCATTTGTCTTTCGAGGTTGGACATATGGACCATGGATTTTATCATTTCAAGGCTCCAGAAGCTGGAACTTATTTGTATCACTGTCATGTTGCCTCTACAATTCATGTTCAGGCTGGAATGTATGGATTGATCATCATCAAGCCCACGGACGGAAGTAACACCACTTGGAATGGAGGATTTCCTTTCACCAATGAGAACTCTTTCTTCCTCTCAGAAATTGACACAAACTGGCATACAGACAGTGTACTCTTGCACGAGCACGACACGACACTCTCGATCATGCCAATCAATATTCCAGATTTTCACCCACAGTTTTTCTTGATTAATGGACTTTCTGATCAGCAATTAATTGATTCGAACCTCACGTTTAATTCTGCTGTAGGTCAAGTAGATTATACCCGATTGACCAACATTGGTTATTGTGGAACGCGCATTATTTTCCCATCAGAATTGAATGCTAGAATTGTGGACTCAGATGGTCGTCCTCTGAACATTGAGGAAATTTCAGACACTGTTTATGTCTATCCTGGGGAGAGGTATGGGGTATTGACAGAATCTGATGTTGAATTCCAAGGACAAATCACTTACGAGTATTTTGACTTGAATACTATGCTTTTGAAAGGAACTCAAGTTGTTCCTGTGGATGTCAGTGGTTTTGCTGCACTCCCTGAAATACCATCAGATGAGTTTTCGTTTAAGATCGTTCCTAATCCATCTAGTAAGAAGGCGAAAGTTGTCTTTGAATTGGAGGAAGAGGGCATGGTGGGACTTCGAATTGTAGATTTGACGGGCAAGGTTGTTTCTGAAGTTAAAGCTGAATCCTTTAAGTCTGGAAAAAACGCAATTCAAATTGGAGATATGGTGTCCACGAATGGAACGTTCATTGTCCAGTTGATGATTGAAGGGCTTGTGTCTTCTTCACAAACGATGATTCGACAGTAAATCTTAGCTGAATTTATTAGTGAGTTAATCACAATTACGATTATATCCGAAAACGGATATTGGTTGACTGCCTAGAGTTTGATGGCAATACCCTTAACGACTTTTCTATATCCCAACATCTTAGGACTCCAATCGAGGAAATGCAGTTAAGCTGGAACGCTATAAATCATCAATTAAAAATTTTGATCAATGTTGATGCGAACTTATCGATCCAGATCAAATAATCATGATCACCTTGATATATATTTGAATGGCAATTCAGTTTTAAATCTTTGCATTTAGCAACAATCCTTTCATTTTCATCATAAATTTGAGGGCTTTCTAGATTTCCATACTCAATATAAATGGTAGGATAAATTTTACTTTCATTCCAAGCTAACTTTTCTAGTGTTGATCCATACGTCGAAAAACAGAGATAAGTCGCTATTAATTCGGGTCTTTTGAAGAACATATTCACACCAAAACCACCGCCGTTAGACACTCCATAAAAATATCGATTCTCTTTCATGTCAGGTAACATAAATTGATTTTCTATTGAAGGAATTAACTCTTCAGTGAAGTAGGTTAAATGTTGGTCAAACCTAAGATGCAAAACCGAATCTACTGATTCATCAGCTCTGTATTGAACGTACTCAAAATTTCGAAAAGTATAATAAACACTATCACCATTTGCTAAGAAAACCTTCAGATCTTTAGCGTCTCTGTTATTACAAAATGATGCCACATATATCATTGGGGGGATCAAATCATTATTTATTAATGAATCCAATATTAACTTGTGGTCATCATCCTCATAAAGATCAATTGAATATCCATCAGGCGCATAAATTACAGGATACGACTGTCCTTCTTTGTAACCTTTCGGGAGATAGATATTCATTTTTCTGTACTCATTTAGTGAATTACTGAAAATTGAATCTGTATAATAGTTTGATTCTGAGTTGTATTCATTTTGAGAAAATGTAGTACTAGTTAATAGCAAGAAGTAAATAATGGTGATCTTCATTTGAATAGTTAGTGTGATGAAAAAAAGGATAACGAACCTAGCAAATTAGGTTACGCGATCAATATAACATTCTATTAGGAAACCTACCTAATAGTAATGGCTTCAACTTTGAAGTGATAAATTGAATATGAGAATTTATTGTTGTTTCGTGATTATCATTCTTCACTAATACATTTAACATGACCTAAGAATATGGCGTGTCATTCTTTGTTGGATAAATCGTGGAAGAAAAATCATTCTTATCTTTAAGTAATGTTTCAGAAAACCATAGAAAAGATAGAATCTAATCCAAAAAAACTCTTTTTAATAGATGGATTTGGAGCAATTCTCTCTGCTTTTTTATTGGGATTTGTACTAGTCAAACTGGAAAAATTAGTTGGAATCCCTACTTCAACATTGTATTTCCTCGCGGCATTGCCGATATGTTTTGCACTTTATGATTTCTACTGTTACCAGAAAGAGAGTGATAAATTGGGTCAATTCCTGAAAGCCATTGCACTACTGAATTTGGTGTATTGTTGTTTATCAATTGGAATTGCTTTTTATCACTTTGGAACACTAACAAATTTAGGTTGGACATATATATTAATCGAAGTTTTGATCGTAATAACCCTCGCGATACTCGAACTTAAAGTAGCCAAAACTTGGACAAGAAATTACAACAAGACAGCACAGGACAAAAGCAATAACGTAAAGTTCTGAGACCAATTCTAGCACCACCAACAAAACATACAGATGAATCCTTGGTTGATCAAGCAGATTCGAAAATCATGACTATCTTAGAGAGAGAAATCCAGGGTTGGCGACCATACATCCTGGTGGTAATCATAGCCTCAAATTGTTCGTGGTAATTAGTGTAAACAAATGAAAATACCGAAAATTAAAGGAATCATAGATCGCAGAATTCTGATCAATTATCAAATTGATCAAGAAGTTTTGGAAAATTATTTACCGAAACCATTCAAGCCAAAATTGGTAAAGGGAAAGGGGATAGCTGGAATTTGTTTAATAAGACTGAAAGAAATACGACCAAAAGGATTGCCAAAACAAATCGGAATATCTTCGGAAAATGGAGCCCACCGGATTGCCGTTGAATGGGAAGAAGATGGGGAACTTAAAGAAGGTGTGTACATTCCAAGAAGAGATACATCTTCACGGCTTAATTCCTTAGCTGGAGGAACAATTTTTCCTGGTGTTCATCATTTGGCAAATTTTTCAGTAGATGAAAATGATGGGGCGTATGAAGTGAGTTTTGTGAGTGATGATAAAACTTCATTGTCAATTAAAGCAAAAGAAACAGAAAATTGGAGTGAAGAAAGTGTGTTTGATAATTTAGAGTGTGTGTCTGAATTTTTCGAAAAAGGTTCAGTTGGTTATTCGCCTAACAAAAATGATTTTGACGGACTTGAACTAAAAGCGGAAAATTGGAAAGTATCACTTTTAGAAGTAGAATCAGTTCAATCAAGCTTCTTTGAAGATGAAACAATCTTCCCCCGAGGATCCGTTAAATTTGATAATGCCCTATTAATGAAGGACATTGATCATGAATGGATTGGATTAGAAAAAATAAAAAGCCACGAATAATAAAATTGAAATCATGGCAATCCGCAGGATGTGATACTTCTTATTCTAGAACTAGGCTAATAGTTTGTACAATTAACAACAATCAGTTCCACAACTCCCATTTTCTTGAATAGGAGGACAGGCAACAGAACCATAAGAGCAATAAACACAACAATCTCCTTCTTTTGGCTTCAAGACGACTTTGCAGTTTTCGCATTCATAGAACCATGAACAAGCATCAGTAGGCATCGTTTCTGTCTTTCTGTGTCCACATTCTGGACAAGTCAGCTCAGATTCTAACATGATTTTTTTTTCGCTCATCAGATTGAGATTTCAATTATTTCAGTGACGGAATAGCCCGTTGAATTGATGGCCGTTTTAATGTCTGTACGACTCGTTTGGCTCTTATCATACGTGATGATAGAGTTTGCATCAGAATAAGAAGACTTCACAGCTACAATTCCCTCTAATTCATTCACTGCATGATCTACGTGAACTTGACAAGCGTCACAGGTCATTCCAACGATACTAATTTTCAATTTTTGAAGTTGGCTTTTGTCCGTGAGAATCACTTCCTTTTGATTGTCAGAAATGAAGATTCCTGAGTAATAGGGAAATCCAATTGACAATGCAGCAAAGACAGTCATTCCAATAAGAAAAGATCTTCGTTGAAAGAATTTGGGTTTTTCAACATCACACCCACAATCGTCAACTTGTTTTGTTTTCAAATGAGCATACCAAGCATATCCAATCGCGAGGATGGCGAGACCAATTAAGTAGGGGCGAAATGGTTCCATCCAAGCCAAGCTAGAAGATGCACCTCCAACCCCTGCAATTGCCGCAATAACTGGAGGAATACAACAAGACGAAGCCGCGATTGCCGCGATGACTCCTGTAAAGATTACTCCCTTAGATTTTTTTGTACTCATAAACCGATTCTCAAAGTGATAAACACCCAATAGGTGCTTCGATCACTAGTATGAAGATACGAAGATCTGTTGGTAGTCAAAACCAAAGTCCTATAGATTCTCTAATTTTTCAAATTGTGCCTCTCCGATATCCTCTTTGAGTTCTTCTTCCGCGATACTTTCACCAAGTGCAAAATATCCGTACATGTCCTTAGCAACTTGACTGTTTCCCTCAAGAACTTTGAAAGTTCCTGCATCCGCATCGATTGCTCCAGTCCTCCCGTAATAAATTGTTGATTGATGCTTCGCGTAGCGGTTACCTAATAACTTGAAACCAGTCGTGTCATCTGAGAAAATCCGAAAATATCCTCCGTCACACATCGCATAATGCGAGTAAATGTGATTTTTATCCTTGTAAAAGTCTGCGCCTATTTCTTCAAATGTTAGGGTGTCAACTTCACGTTTAAGTTGGGTCTTGTCTTCTTCAGTTCCGAATGTTGTAAGGAAATTATTCGGACACCTTTCAGCTTCAAGATCTTCTTTAGGTGTAAACGCTATTTCAGCGTCAGTAGCGAAAGCGATGTCACCTTTTTCATTGACAAATAGCCCGCTTTTCGTTTCTCGCCAGCCCTTTTTGACTTCTACCGTATCTCCTGCTGGACCGCAGGAAATTAATAGAGTGAATGAAGTTCCAACTAGTGCAAAAATGTATTTTTTCATATCAATATGTGATTAACGATTCTTTAATTCTCCTAGTACTTTTTTGAAATTATCAACGATCGATTCGCTCTGGGGCTGCTTTCCATTTTTAGGGATCATTGCTCCATTAACGATAGTTCCTAAGTGATGATTCGCATCTGATGTATAAACGATTGTTGAACTCAGTGCAGCATCAGATGACATCGAAATAAGTGGTGCATCTGCATCGTAAATAGAAGCATTTAATGGAGCACCAACCTCGAAATATTCAGTAGAAAAATTATTCACTGCTTTTCTCCCAGCTATAGTTGCCATATCGATTGCAAACGATCCACTGTCTCCTGTTCTCTTGGCAAAAGTAGCGCGATTATGAGAGATTAATCGTTGTCCATAATCGAGTAAACGCAATTCCTCCAATGGATTAATTCCAATATGACTATCTGTTCCAATGCTCCACATTCCACCTTGTTCTTGGTAGTCGATTAATGGAAAGATTCCATCTCCTAGATTCCCTTCTGTTGTTGGACAGATAACGACATTTGCGCCACTTTTGGCAATTCCAGAGACTTCGTTTGAGGTAAGATGTGTGGCATGTACAAGGTGATATCTTTCATTCAGATCAACTGCATCCAACATCCATTCTACAGGACGTTTCCCTAAATAGGATTGACAATCTTCAATCTCCTTGAGTTGTTCAGCAATGTGAATGTGAAAAGGAATATCCTGTGGTCCTGATTTGGCAATGGTTGCAATATCTGTGGGTTCTACACCTCGCATTGAGTGAATTCCGATCCCAAGATTGGCTCCATCGTAAAAAGAACAGGCTTTCTCACTTGATTCTAACAACTTTAAATAAGCGTCAATTGTTGGAGAAATGAATCGTTTTTGTCCAGCTACTGGATCTTTTCCAAATCCTCCTTTTTGATAGAAGATAGGTACAAGTGTTATGTTTATTCCAGCCCGTTCTGCTGCTGCAATCATTCTAGATCCCATTTCGGCTAGATTTCCATAATGCTGTCCATTTTGATCGTGATGAACGTAATGAAACTCTGCAACATTGGTATATCCATGTCGAACCATTTCAGAATACAACATGGTGGCAATTGTTTCCATTTGATCTGGAGAAACACTTAAAGCTAATTTATACATGGCTTCACGCCAAGACCAAAAATCATCTGATGTAGCTGAAACAGCATGAACTTCCGCGATTCCTGCCATGGCATATTGAAAAGCATGCGAATGGGCATTCTGAAACCCTGGAATTGCACAGCCATTGATTGCTTGGGCGTCACCCGTAACTGCATTTTCCTCAATGGAAGAAATAATCCCTTTAGCATCTGTTCCTATCAGGACATTAGACGTCCATCCAGTATTCGTTAGAAGTTTCTTGAAGTGATACTTTTTCATCCCTTATAGTTTATTCAATGCTTCAATTAATGCCTCGAATGTCGGAATTAAAATCGCTCTCATTTCATTTGCTCTTCCCTCATGAAAATTCATTTCTGCATCATCCATGTAGAGAATTTTATTCATTTCTAATTGCAATGCATGAATTTGTTTAGCGGGTTTCCCAAAATAACGCGTGATATGTCCACCTTTAAATGGAGTATTGTGATTTACGCCAAACTTTCCAGCACTTAGGTTTGTGAGCGTACTTTCAATGAGTGTTTCATGCGCGGTTTTCCCATCATTATTTCCTAAAATCATGTCAGGAAAAACGTCTTTTCGAATCGTTGGTACCAGGTGACGTATGGAATGTGCGTCCCAGAGAAGTGCTTTCCCAAATTCTTGTTTTCGTGCTTCCAGCAATTCTTCAATCTTTCGATAATAAGGCCAGTAATACGTTTCCAACCTTCTATTGACTTCAGTTTGATCTGGAATTTTATCCGAAGAGCTATAAATATCTTTGCCGAAAAAATCTGTTGTTGTCGTTAGACCAGTAATAATTCGACCGTCATTATAGAGTGGTGCACTTTCAGGATCGCGATTCAAATCAATAACCCAGCGACTGTACTTTGCATGAATGATTGTAATTCCCATTTCTGAAGCAAAATTGTATAAATCATGCACGAACCAATCTGTGTCGTCAGGTTGAGCCATCATTTCAGGGACGTAATCTCCTTGCAGCTCACTTGGAAAATCTACTCCACAATGAGGAACGCTTAGAATCATTGGAACTTTTTTTCCTTTAGGTTCAATTAGTACAAATGGGTCCATCATAGATCGAGTTTTAGACAAAAATACAAGAAACGACTGATTAGAGGTTCTCTCCTTTGGCAACTTTTAAGGCAAATTGGGCTTTATTGTATTCTGAAACTGATTGCAAGTAATCGATTTGCGCTTGTAGGAAAAATTGTTGTGCTTGAAAAACTTCAAAAGGTTTTGCTGTACCAAGACCTTGACGATCCATGCTTTGACTTAGTGCCTCAGTGGTCAATTCTACCCCTTCTTTTGCAATTTCAATTTGTTCTTTCCCTGTTTGTATTTGAGTGATCGCTAGTGCTATTTCCTCATTAATCTGAGCCTTGAAATGTTCTGCTTCAATTTCTTTAATTCGAATCAGGCTGTTGTATTTTTTCGAATCGCCATTATAGGTCCAAACGCCCAATGGGATTTTCCAAATTAGCGAAGTATTGAATGTACCAGTTGGATATAATTGATTCGTCACAGGATAGGCGAGGGCATCCATAGGATTGACTTTTCCATTGATTCTACCATAATAAGAACCATTGGCGCCCATTCCTAGCTCGGGAACCCAATGTCCAGTTGTCGTTATTTTGAGCCTGGATCGAAGAGACATAATTTCCAAATCATTCGCTTTTAGCTCAGGTCTATTTTTGTGAATAGAATCTGCTGGATCAATTAAGTTTATTGAATAGTCCAATGGAAGTAAGGCTTCATCTACGCTTACCAATTTTATATTTTGATCGAGATTCAGTTGCATTCTCAAATCTGAAGAAGCCGCGTTGTAATCACGTTGAGCATTCAACATTTGAACCCGCAGATGTCGTTTATTACTCTGAGCTAAAAGGAGATCTGATTGATAGCCTAATCCAGCAGCAAGTTGTATTTGAATCTGTAAAATGATCGTGTCTGATTGAATTACCAAGCTTTTGTAGGCGACCAGATTGAGTTGTGCACTCACCAAATTGTAGTAGGCATTGATGGCTTTTGTCAATTCTTTGTTACGTTCAATCTCAGTTCGAAAAGTACTCGCTTGACTTTCATATTCGACAGCTTTACGGGTATTGATCCCTTCTGTGAAATTCCAATTTGCTGAAACTCCCAAGCCTAGCCAAAGATTGTTGCGTTTTACATCCAAGAAGAAATTACCATTTCCGTTCATCACGGCTCCAGAGAGTTGTTGTGTTCGAACTCCACCATAAACTTCAGGGAGCCACCATTCTTTTGCTCGAGCGACTTCTGCTTGAGCGAGATTTTGTCGTTCCTTATATTCCTTGATCGTCAAGTTATTTGCCCCGCTCAACTCAAGGACTTTCTCAAGTGTTATTGGTAGAACTTCTTGTTCTTGAGCGTTGACAGATGCAGCCAAAAATAAGAGCGTAAGTTGACCTCCTACTAGTGGAAGAAGAGCATGCTTGATCAATATCGTAAATCGAGCTTTCATTTTTCTACTTTTAAAATTGGAGTTACTTGTTGTCCTTCACTCACTAGACCTTTACCCTCAATAATCACTTGGGTGTCTTTGTTTATTTCAGCATTGAGCACCTCGAAATAATCCTTGTCGGCCAATCCAATACGAATAGGCAATCGCCTTACTTTGTTGTTTTCAACGACCCAAACATAGTCTTCATTTTGAAAACGCACTTTAGAGAATATTGGCAGGGATAGGATATTTTCACGACTTCCAATCTGCATAACTGCCTTGGCATACATTCCAGTGATTATCTCCCCATCTGAATTGTCAAGATCAATTTCCACTTGCATCGTTTTTGATTGCATGTCAAGAGATTGAGCAGTACGACTAATCTTGGCACTAATTACTTTTCCTGACAATTCTGGAAAGGTCACTTGTACATCCATTCCTTTCTTAATCGCCACTGCATCTGAACCGGGAACAGGCAGTGTCAATCGAACTAAATTTGTTTCCTGAATCTCAACTATAGCCTGTGGATTTGATTGGTTCAATCCGTTTTGAAGCATACTACCCTTATCAACAAAACGTTGCGTAATAGTACCTGAAAATGGCGCTCTTATGGTCAAGAATGCAAGTCGATTACTGATGGCATTTCGACTTGCCAGAGTTGTGAAATAGGCTGATTCAGCATCTTCTAAAGTTTGCAAAGAGGTGATTGCTGGCGTTTTCTCATAAATAGATTTCAAGCGTTCATACGTGGATTTCTTTCCTTTCAACTCTGCGTTCAGCTTCACTCGTTGTTGCCCCAATTCAGGATTGCTCAAAATGGCAATGGTTTCACCTTTACGAACTTTATCGCCTATGTCTTTTCTGATACTTGTTAAAACACCACTTTCCATCGCGTAAAGTGTTACGACCTGATTGGGCTCTGCAGTTCCCGTTATTAATACTTCAGCAGTGAATGATCTGTTTTTTGGCGTTACGACTTCAACTGTTTGAATCTTGTCTAAGCTTGCAGAGGCTTCAGAGTCGACTGTATTAGTATCACATGCCGTAAATAACCCAATGATTATCGAAAGTGAGACTGCTCCTTTTAATACTGTTAATGATGTCATTGTGTAGCAGTTTTTGCGATGAGTGAATAAAGAATTGGGATGACATAGAGCGTTGAGAGCATGGCCATAAAAGTTCCTCCAATTACTGCAATTGCAAGAGGTACATTTGCTTCAGACCCTGGACTAGTAGCTAATGCAGTTGGTAAAAGTCCCAGAATCGTTGTGGAGGCAGTCATTAAAACAGGACGAAAACGATCATAAGCTCCATCTATTATGGCATCTTTTTTCGAATGTCCGCCTTTAACTAATGCATTGATTCTGTCAATTAGTATATTTCCATAAGACACTGAAATACCAACCATCATGATGATTCCCATAATTGATTGAATGCTCAGATAGGTATTGGTTGCCCACATCAAGAATGCGACACCAATAATTCCGAGCGGAAATGCTAGAATGATAATCAAAGGTTGGCGCAATGATCGAAATAGGGGAGTAATGATTAAGAATGCGAGAATTATTGCCAGAAGTAGACCAAAACTCAGCCCAGCAAAAGATTCTTTGATCACAGCAACTTCGCCTTGAAAGGTGACTTCATAACCTGCAGGAAGTGTCATCTCGTCAATAATTGTTTGAATTTCATCAGAGACAGTTCCAACATCTTGATCTTCAACATTGGCATACACATTAAACTCACGTGTTAAATTGTGGTGATTGATCTCCACGGGATTAACGTCTGGTGTGATTTTTGAGAAATTTCTAAATGGAATCGTTTTGTCCTGTGTCTTACTTCCAACGCCCACATTTTCAAGAATGCTTTTGTCGTTAATGTAGCTTTGAGGATAGGTAACACCCACATAGTAGTGATTTCCATTTTTTTCGTCAATCCAAAATGCCTTGTTAAATGTGACAGATGAGTTCAGCGCAGAAACCATGTTTTTAATTGCGTCAACGGGATCAATGCCTTGCTCAGCTGCTTTGATTCGATCAATGTCTATATTCTTAACTGGTTGATCCAAACGCTGGAGAATGCGCACATCTCTTGTCGCCTTAATTTTTGAAATTGTATCCCGAATTGTTTCTGCGATTCCACGCAATACATGTAAATCGTTTCCTTTTACTTGAACATCAATTGGCGCGGGTTTCCCTTCGTTGAGAGCAGCTGTAATCATCCCGCCAACATTGAAGCTGACCTCTATCCCTGGGAATTTCTTATGAAAAATCTTCCGCAGTCGAGATGCATATTCTGCTGTACTTATTTCGTGATCTTCTTTAAGTTGAACCCCAATAAAGGCGTCTTGCGTTCCGGAGTTTGGAGTGTATGCAGCGGGCAGATCATAGAATACTCCTACATTCCCTACAAGTTGTTCGAGGTCACTTTTTGTTTCCGCTCGAACTACAGCCTCCATTTGAGCAACTGTCTCATTTGTGTTCTTCAAGGTCGTCCCTGATTTCATTCGCACCTGAATTTCCATTTGTCCAACATCTGACTGTGGGAATAACTCATAGCCAGTATTCTTTATGATGAAGAGCGAGCAGACAAATAGGACGAGTGTGCCTATGAGAATAGGGAATCTGTATTTCAAAGCACCACGTAAACTGGCCTGATATTTTTTTCCAACTCGATCAATAAATCGTTGGAAGAAGCCAAGGAATTTTTTCTTTGGTTTATCGTCTGAGTTGGGCAGTTTGTTTTTGAAGAGTGCTGCTGCTAGAATCGGAATTAAGGTCAATGCAAAGATGTATGAACCTATCATGGAACCAGCAACTGTAATCGCAAGTGGTGAGAATAGAAATTTGGTGATTCCAGTTAAGAATAGCACTGGAAAGAACACGACAATGATCACAAGTGTTGAAGCTAACACTGGACTGGCAACTTCAAGAGCAGCATCAAGAGCAGCTTTCGCTGAAGGTTTCCCCATTTTGAGATGCCTATCAATATTCTCAAGTACCACAATTGAATTGTCGACGAGCAGTCCAAGTACCAAAGCAATTCCACCAAGTGTAATGCTGTTAATTGCCTGTCCTGTTAGTGAAAGAATGATGAAGGCAAACAATACAGAGAGTGGTAAACTAATCGCGACAATCAGTGCAGATCTGAAATTACCGAGGAATAAGATCAGTACAAGTACCACTAGAATCAATCCTCCAAGTCCCGCGTTTCTAAGTCCTGAAATAGAGTTTTTTACGTAGGAAGATTGATCGAAAATAACGTTAAGATCAATGTCTTTATCCATTCGTTCTTGCAAGCCCGGAAGTGCTTTTTTGACCTCGTTTACGGCTGCAATCGTGTTTGCACCAGGACGCTTAAAGATTGGAAGGTATACCTGTTTCTTACCATCTACACGTGCAATATTGGTTTGAATTGCACTTGCATTTTCAGTTTTACCAATATTCTTGATGTAAATGGGTTTACCATTTTTATAGGTGATCACGATGTCGTCAAAATCCTTAATATCAATGATCATTCCTTTGGCATCCACGCCATAATTAATGTCACCAATTTCAGCTACTCCAGAAGGAATCATTGTTGTATTCCGTTGAATGGCATCTGCAACTTCCGTTTGAGAGATGCCCAATGCTTCCATTTTCACAGGATCAACATACACGTAGATCATTCGCAGAGATCCACCATAAGCTGCTGGAGCCACAATTCCAGGCACACCACTCAACATCTGTCGCAAATTCAAGTAGGCAGCATCATAGAGTTCTTTCCCCGTTTTGGTGTCGCTACTAACCGTCAAAAGCATCAATGGTTTGGATGCTGTAGGATCGAAAGGTTGGATCATTGGAGGCATCGTGCCCGGAGGCTGATAGTACATATCACTCACTGCATACGATGATGTATTTGCCATGGCTTCTGCAGGGTCAATGTCTTCACCATAAAAATTAGTGACGATACTCACGCCCATCAGACTCTTCGAGAGTTGTTTCTCGATCCCTGGAGATTGTCCTGTCCAACGTTCCATTCGACTGGTGATATCCTTCTCAACAACTTCAGCAGGCATTCCTGGATAAAGAGTGATCACCTGCATTGCAGATTTTTCGAACTTGGGAAGAATATCCACTGGCATACGCCGAATTAGTACTACCGCCAACAGAGCAACAATAATAGCAAAAACGAGAACCAAGTAAGGGTTTTTAAACGAGATTTTTATCATACTTATTTTCTGGATTAAAGAATCATACTAGTCAGAAATTATAGATATGAACTAGTTCGATATGCGGCTGTGATCAATATTAATCCGATGTTGATCGGTATAAAGTTAATTAAATAGAAAGGACTCGCATAATAGGATCTTAACTGATTTAGATCCACTGAACGCGACAATTATTAGGTAGTAATGTCTTTAATCGCTTTCGTTCCTCTATACTGAATTTACATCCTTTCAAATAGACTTCATGCAAGTCTTTGAGTTCTACGATCCAATCGGGAAGTTTAGTAATGCCTGTATTTCTAAGATAGAGCGTACTCATAGAGGTTAAATTCCGGATGCAAGATGGAAGCGAATCGAGTTCATTGTCACATAAATTCAGTTGAACTAATCCGGTTAAATTTCCAAACTCAGTTGGGATTGTCTTGATTCCAATCTCTCGTAGAGACAGCACCTTTATATTTTTTAATTCAAGTACGAATTCGGGAATTTTCTCGATAGGGTTTTCATCGAGTGAAAGTCTTGTCAGTGAGTTCAGCTTTTTTAGTGCAATTGGAAACTCCTTGATTTGATTTTCTGAAAGGCTTAACCATTGAAGTTTCCGAAGTTTTGATAGTTCAGCAGGCACTTCTTTCAGCTCGTTATTTCCAAGATTTAGAGATCTCAATTCTTTGAAGTTTCCAAACCGTTTGCCAATTGAGTCGATTTTGTTGCTACTTAAGTCGAGCGTTTCCAGATTGCTCAGCTCAAATATTTCATCAGGAATGCCAACGAGTGTAATCGCATGAAGACTTAAATTTCGGGTTTCTTTTGGCTTTATTATTGCCTCATGGTAATCCGTGAAAATGTGGTTATCTGGGTGCTTGAAGAGGAATAGTTTGATCTCATTCACCAAGATATTTTCGAAGAAGTCTACCTCGCGGCCATAGCTGAAGTTATTATCATTATAAAACGTTTGAGGATAGATTTTTGTGTAATGTACTGCCGAACCAAGGTAAAGAGCAAATTGTCGTGTGGTATCAGTATAGATTTCCTCGGCCCATCCTACCCGCCATTCTCGACCATATGAAATAGTACGGTAATACTCTTGATAGACTTCATCGAATGTAGTTTGACCAAGTGTGATAAAGCCATAGATTGGTGTACTATAGTTTGAGTCCAAGACGAGGCAATTGAGTGTTGTGCACTTTTGCTTTCTTACATCAAAATGAAAATTCATGCCACCTTCTATGTAGCTCAATTTAAGCATTGGATAATGAGCGTCTTGTGTCGACCCACCCTTAATTGTTCGCGTATAATATGTTGCAACAAATTCTTTTCCAAAACGCTGAACAACTTTCGAAGAATCAGTTAAGCGTTCCAATAAAGCGTCAACACTTTTTCTGTTTTTCAATCCAAGGTCCTGGGCTGATCCATAGGGAACTGTTAGAAGGATAAGGGCAAGAAGGGAAAGAATGCGCATAGGTTTAAAGATAATATTTTCAATTTAGGCATGTTTATCGTTGGAATGAAACCTATACTATTAACAATTGGATGATTTCGTTTTGCTGAGCTGTGCGAATTACTGTGGAAATATCCCGTTGGCTCTTGGATACCTGAATAGGTGAGTATGGAGTGCAACTAGCTTGAGGTTATTCTTGCAAGAAAGAACTTGAAGTTCCTGTCGATCTAATCCATCCTAAATCAACCTAATGTCAATTAATTCACAAAATGTTATTTAATCGTTAACGCCTAGGTAATTTGCACATTTTTTGCATCAGTAGTATATACAAGGGTACTTGATCATTGGATAAGAAGTAAACATCGAGGTCAGAAAAAGTCAAGATACTCATCACTTAATATTGGTTCTATGCATAGATTTTTACTCTTAACAACACTAGCAGTCAGCACGATGAGCATTGGGCAAAATCAAGTTTTCAATGGAGAATTTGAAGATCCAACCGCATTCAATTTACAAACGACATCTAACGCTTCTAGCAATTTCATTGAGGGCTGGAAAAGTAGTGGAAATGGGAACCCTGATTATTTTTATGACACGGAAAAGGTAGTTATCAAACCAGAAAAAGGGCTGGGAGTTCTTGGCTTTACCACACATTGGTCTGATTCTTCCGAGAACGAACTACAGGTTATCCGTGGACGATTAATTGAACCCTTGATTGCCAATAAAATTTACCGTGTTAATGTAGATATTGCACTACATCGTACATGTCAGATTGCATCAAGTGGCTTGGCTGTTATCTTTTCAGAGAACTTGTTGCCTAACGCGCAGCTTGTAAGTTCTAATTACATTCCAGTTGATGTTGGTGAGCCGCTTACAAACATGACGTGGAAAACGATCGAAATTCATTTCATAGCCAAAGGGGGAGAGCGTTATATTTCTTTCGGGAACTTTGGCAAACAGGAGCCTGTATTGTTGGCAGATGTTGGCATTGAATCTCATAAAACATCTGATGGTAAAGAAGCAAGCGCCTATTATTACGTAGATAATTTTTGGGTTCAGGAGGAAAACGGATCAAAACGAGAGGAGCTCCAAACTTCATTTTATGGAGAACAGGCATATTCTTTTGTTTTTGACCTGAATGAATCCATGAAATCAACTGGAGCAATGGAGGAGTTCTCACGTGTCTTTAAGGAGGTGACGGCCAATCTAAACAGGAATTCACTCATCTCAATTCAAGGCATGTCAGAATTTTCTCAGATATTCTATCGTGGTACTCTTAAAGATTTTCCTTTAGAAGAAATTGACGTACTATTCCAGCGGGCGATCTACACGAATCTCAACACCTCTGGACAAAGCATTAAGGAAGGGATTTATGCGATCAGTGGGGGAGAAGTCAAAAAAAACGTACTCTTATTTACAAATAATCCGATCAAATTAGACCCTGATGAATTCCGTTATTTCGAGCAAGAACTAAAGACAGGAACCTCAATTAGCATTTTTCAATTCAACACTGAGGTACTTGAAAATGAATCTTTAATAGCAAGTGGCTTTGACTATCGCTCCGTTGAAATTGATGAGGTTACCGCTAACTTAGAGTCGCTCTTTCATAAGAATTATTATTGTGAGGGGCGTAAACTTTCGACCGGAAACCCATCAATTGAGTATAGAGATATGCAATATTCGTTTGTTATAGCCACGCATAAGCCGAATTCTGTGGCCGTTAAACATTTGCGGGGTCGATTTGCTCAAACGATGGGCGAATTACCTGATTCTACACGCATGAGTGTCTCTTCCTTTTACTACGCAGATTTGCACCATGGAATTAATAATCTAGGCAGGTTCTTTTATAGTGACACGATTAATAATGAATTTCTTAATGGGAACGAGGTTGATTTAGGCCTAGTTAGAATCGTTCGCGAGCTTGATGAACATTCCAGTTATGATAATCCAAAATTCGAGTTGCTAGAGTCACATGACCAGCACATTGTGTTATTTTCAGATTCGCTTCTTGCGCTCACAGATGATTACTATGGTTCTACTCAGAGAGAAATTAAAAGAGAGTTGGAAAGTCATCCAGGAGTTTCTCTTAAGTCGATTGTTTTTGATGAAGAACTTAATTCTCTTCGATATTATGAACTGGATCGTGGATCATACTCTTGGAAAGAATGTGGTGAGCTTGGTTTTTTTCCAATTAGAAGATTCATCAATCACGACTCTTACGAGTACCAACAATATATGAATTCCGAATTTCAAAACATTTAATTATGTGGCGTATGAAGTATATATGTTTAATTATCGTAACGAGCATTGCAACAAGTTTCTCAGCACAAAATCTATTCGTCAATGGGGGACTAGAAGATGAGCAGGCACTACTGACAAAAATGCCACAATCAGGTGAATTCGTAAATGGTTGGCTGACGTCGACAAAGCAAAGTGCAACCTACTTTTACGACAATCATATCCCTGTGATTGTCCCGATTAAAGGGAAGGGTATGGTAGGCTTGAACGTCTATAAATCATCTCAAAGGGCGAATGTCAACTATAAAAATGCCGAATACATTCAAGGAATCTTTCGGGAACCTCTAAAAGCTGGAAAGGAGTACTTTTTTTCATTTGATCTTGCGCTTCATCACACAAGTAAATGGGCTGTGAAGTCACTTGGCTGTTTATTTCTTGAAACAGATAAATCCATCTTGAAATCCAATGACCTCTCAATGATGGAGCCAGATATTAGGCTGAACAATGGAGAAATTGTGCAGAATATGACTTGGCGTAAATTTTCAATACGTTATAGAGCAGTTGGAGGAGAGAGGTCCATGGTCTTTGGATCGTTTGGTCCAGTTGAAGCAAGTAATGTCGAGAATATGGGGCTTGAGCACCAGGATGGGATGCACAATTCAGCCTATTATTATCTAGATAATTTCAAAATTACCGAAGAATTTCAGGAGGAGGGTTGTTTTTTTTCGACAGTTGCGACGAATTATTTACCGAGAAAATTGACGCTTGTTCTAGATGTTTCTGGTTCAATGAGAAAAGCGAAATTACTACACGAAATAAAGAAGGGAATTGGTAGCAGTATCTCGGATTTTGGTCCCGCAGATCAAATCAATATCGTTGCGTTCTCTTCAGGAGCGCGAACCCTTTATTCTGGCAGCAAATTTGAACTCACGCCTGATTCTCTGTCAAAAATACTTGTGAACCCGAGAATGTCGGGCTCAACAAATGTTCATTCTGGACTTAAAAGAGGACTTGATCTCGCAGTGGATAAATTAGGTTGGCAATCAAATAAGTTGATTTTGTTATCTGATGGGGAGTTCACTGTTGGCCCAAATATTAAAAAATTACTCGCTGAAAAACATGAGGTTGAACTACTTTACGTGGATCTCGGAAATAAGAAAAATAATCGTGCACTCTTGGCTGAAATCGGGATCAATTATCTGTCCACACATCTCTCTACCTTATCCCGTGATTTATCAAAGGTTACTAAAAAGCATTTATTCGCAAATACATGTAACGATGAGTATCAAGGGAGGATAGAGCCAATACAACACCTATTTATTCTTGATGTATCTAGTTCTATGTTGGGAAATGAAGGTGAAATTGCTAAAAGTTTCTACCATCTATTGGCAAATGTTAGACATGGAGAAAATGTGACCATTTCTACTGCTAATAATGCAGGAAGCAAGAAAATCTATCCTTCCTCTGGCATCGCAAAATTTCGAAGCATATCAGAGGCTATGGGACGGTTGGAATTGGCTCATGGAGACAACATGGAACAAGGAATTCGTGACGGAATCAACTATTCGCTGAATGCAATTCGTGCCAATCAAAAACAGCACATTATTTTCATTACTGACTGTGATCCTAGAAAATTAATTCTGAAGGAGCAGAGCGCTAGTTTTGACAGAAATCAATATATCGCTAATCACATGACAAAACATGATGCAGATCTAAGTTTCATTTATATCAATGAAGCAACGGATAAAATAGAGTTGCTTTATTACAAAGGAGTGGCGCAGGGGTTATCTAAGTATGATAATATCCGCAAGTTCCCTTATAAACTTGAATCAACAGAGAATCTCTACACGCATAAATTTCAAGATTACTATAGACGATATAAACAAAAAGGAAGTCGAAAGTTCTCACTTAAGAGGTATCGAAAAAGGTATCGATTGTATAAATAAGTAATCTGTTAATCAAAAAAGAACCGTGAACTAGGTGAGGTAAAAGCATAACCTGTTACTCGATGTTTACCTCCTTCAACCCGCTCCAGGTACATGGTGATTTCCCATCCAAAGTCATCGTCTTTCTCAAATTGCTCAAAATAAATATATCCTCTATCCATTTCTTCCGAATATCCAGCACTTATGAACTTCACAACAGCATAGCTCTCATCCACAAATTGACCCACAACTGAGCTAAAATCAGAATCAGTTGTGGTGACGCTGCTTAAGTAAGTATTTAAACCATCAAGATCTTTTGTATACTTCAACATTTCCTTCGCAACCTTTTCTAATTCAGCGTCTTTAGGAAGAGAAGTTGGGTTAAAATACCCAGAACAATTGCCCATCATAAAAGACTCAATCATGCCTTTGGATTCATTGAATCCATCCATTAACCATTTACCCTTCTTCTTAACTGCGAAGAAGTAAATTTCATCGCGTTTCACTCCATCTCGCATAAAATCCATAACATAAACGGCATGATTCTTAGCTAGTTTAGAGTCGCTCATTACAAATTCCATATCTGATTCCATTTGGCATAACCGCTCAAATGTGCGCTGTCCTCCATCACGTTCGGCTACCCAATATCCAGGTGTGCAGAAAGATTCCCCGTCAGCAGGGAGATTCCGTTCTTGTATTGCCTTTATAGAATCGAGAAGGAAGTCCTGTCCAAATAGACTTTGTGAGAGGATGAGACAAATAATGATGGCAATTGATTTCATTTATTCAGGTTTAGCTGAAGTGATTGTGAAGTTAAGTTATTTTCACTGCAAAAGCCACTCCAATCACGAAGTGGCTTTAGTCTTTTAAGCATCAAATAGGAATCATTTTTTTAGCTCACCATAAACAAGTTCACCGCCTTTCCATGTTTGGAGAACAGGGATATCGCGCATTCCTTGAACAGGGTTCAAATCACATCCACTATCGTAAGTGAGCGGTGATTGCTCTAAAACGACAAAATCTGCGCATTTGCCAACCTCCAATGATCCAACCCATTGATCAGCGTGACATTGCCAAGCGGCATCATAAGTTGCGGCTCTTAACGCTTCGAATCGTGTTATTTTTTCATTCGGATAGAGAACTTCCGATTTATCTGGTGAACCTTCCATACAACGTGAAATTGCTTGTTCCATCAATCGAAGCGGGCCAAGAGGTGTAACGCCAAAATCGCTGTGCGTTGTAATTTTTAGTTTAAATTGATTCAGTGCAGAATTACAACGAGTAAGACGTTCGCAACGTTTCTCACCAAAAATAATGTTCTTGAATTGCCATCCCCAATAGCCAACATGGCCCATTAAGAATGATGGATAGATACCTAAATCCTTCATCTCGATCAAATTTTGGTCGCTCAGCATCGCCGCATGCTCTATCCGATCTCTGCGATCTTGCCCTCTAATGAGATGCGCATTTTCTTGGAAAGCCCGCAAGGTTCTATCCACTGCATGATCTCCATTTGCATGCGTCATTGTTGGCCATCCTGCCTCTACGACATCTTTGATGAGTTGATTAAATTCAAGTGGATATCCATAATTAAATATTCCCGTATCGACTTGTGTATTCAGCAACTCAGGTAACATATCTTGGAAGCGTTCATAATTTTCGTTGCACGCGTAGGGAGTATACTGGTAGCCTGTTAAACCTTGATTTGAGCCGTCTGTTAATATTTTGACGAATGGCAAATTGAAGTTTTCATTTCCCTCACTCGGAGTGTATTCATCTTTTATATCATTTGTAAATTGAAGCAATGTCTGAGCAACTAGCGCACCTCCAATTCTTATTGGACAGTCGGGACTTTCTGCTATGTGCTTAAGACAGTTAACTTGATCGAATCCGGGCTTTTCATCAGGCCGTAGCGTCGTGTCGTCGAGAGTGTCGGTTGAATCGAACTTTTTAGGAGGCGCCTGAACTGCTGCATCAAGAATATACGTTAATCCGAGCGAACTAGCATGTTTCAGGAGACCTATGATTAGATCATTGAGCTTCTTGGTAGGATCAAGGTCCGTTTGACTGTTAAGAATTTCTTCGGCCATAAACTTAAAAACCGGTTCAATCTCTACCATTTCGTATAAAATTCCAGTTGTACTTCCTGCGAAATCATCGCCAAGTTCAGGTTTTAGGCGTTCAATCGCGGCAGTATTGATATAGGCCAAGTGCATCGACGAATTCATTAAGAAAATTGGATAGGTATCTTTCTTTCCTTCGGTAGCCGCGTCGAGAATTATAGCATTGAACTCTTTTGAGTCGCTCCCTGTAAACAAAGACGGATCGGCATTTCTACCCATGATCCATGGATAGTCTTCTTTGCAAGCGCCTACAGCAGGAATAGGAATAGTGATCATAGCATCTACTGATTGTTTTAATGCCTTAATTACCCATTTCTGGCTGTATTCTACCTTCGTCAGTTTACCATCGACTTCTTCGGGGACATTGCGTCTGAGATCTTGTCCCTTAAATGGTCCCACGTCAACACAAAGACTCATTGCGGCGCCAGCGATTATGTGTGCATGTACTTCAATGAATCCAGGGAAAATAGCTTGATTTCCCTCAAGATACAGTACTTCTGGATGGCCAATTAGGCTCGCTTTTGCAGTCACACTTATGAAATCACCAGTGGCAATTATTTTTCCATTGTGCACAGCGATCGCTTCTACGCGGACATCTTTTCCTCCTGCCAAAGTATGAATTCGCTGGGTTTGTAGCTTTGTTCGATCGTAGGTCTCATGTGGTTGACAATAGATTAGTGGAGGTGCTGAAGAAGTGTCTGAAGTTTCTACAGGGGCATTCTCAGTTGATTTCCCGGTTGATTTTGGCAATAGATGTTCAAAAAGAGGATTGCAACAAGAGCAGCTCAATCCTTTATGGTGTTCATGACTCATAGTAGTTATATGATTAGTTATTTAAAATGAAGATACTTCAATAAATCACATTTTCGAGTGATATTCATGACAAGATTGATCACAGAAATTTGGACCTATGGGCGATTTGTCAATTCAAAATTGATAATCAGAAACTTAGGTGTTTATTAAGTCGAGATGAGATGCTATTTTATTACAATAGACTGGTCTCAATGTTACCACAAGTAAATACTTTACGATGTTGAACGTCATCTTTGAAGAAAAAAGATGAAAATATACGAGTTCAACCAGTATTTCCCAGACGAAAACAGTTGCAGAATGCACTTTAAGGCAGTTCGTTAGAAGGAAGGCATTATTTGTAAGAAATGTTCTGCGACAAAACACTATTGGCCGCAATCCAAATGGCAATGTGCGAATTGTCGTTTCAGAACAACTTTACGAAGTGGAACAATAATGGAATCGGCAAAATTGTCATTTTACAAATGGTATCTGTGCTTGGCTTTTATGAGCGTACTAAAAAGGGTGTTTCAGCTCTAGAAATGCAACGTCAACTTGGTCATAAGCGATATAGAACGATATGGGTTTTGATGCATAAAATACGAGCGGGAATGGGGAAGCGTGATGATAAGTATAACTTAAGTAGAGCCATAGAATTAGACGAAGGATATTTCGAAGTGGCAACCCCAAGCGCTAAGAAACTTAAGCGAGGTCGCGGCAGTCAATCAAAAACAAATGTTGCTGTGATGGCAGAGTCAACGCCTCTTGTAGATATTCCCTCTGGTAAAAAGACTTCTCAATTTAGATACGCTAAAATGAAAGCCCTAAAAACGCATAAAGCTGATGAAATAAACGGAGTAGCATCTAAGAATATTGATAGCCACTCATCAATTATTACAGACAAAAGCACCAGCTATGAAGACTTTTCCGCCCTTTTTTGCACGCATGTTTTGTTCAAGTCAAATTAGGAAACCACGAAAACCTCTCTAAAAGTGGGTACATATGACAATCAGCAATGCTAAAAGAAACCTACTCGGAGTATATCACGTCATCAAAAATGAGTACCTGGAAAACTATCTTAACGAATTTTGCTACAG